>JANXRP010000146.1 GCA_025352965.1 Comamonadaceae bacterium | reverse complement strand
TTGAAAAACAGCTCAAAGCTGAAGCGCTTGACGTCAGCCTGCCAGGCCGGCAACGCAGCCAGGGCGGCTTGCACCCGGTGTCGCTCACACTTGAGCGCATTGAAGCCATCTTTGGCTCCATGGGATTTGATGTGGCGCAGGGCCCCGAGATTGAAACCGACTGGTTTAACTTCACGGCGCTGAACACGCCTGAAGACCACCCTGCTCGTTCCATGCACGACACGTTTTATGTTGAGGGTGGTACGGAAGCTGCGCCCAATTTGCTGCGTACCCACACCAGCCCGATGCAGATTCGTTATGCGGTGCAGCATGTCAAAAAACACCGAATGCTGATTGACGCAGGTCAGGATAAAGAGGGAGCCTTTTCAGGCTCGATGCCCGAGATCCGCGTCATCGCGCCCGGCCGAACCTACCGCGTTGACAGCGATGCCACGCATTCGCCCATGTTCCACCAGTGCGAAGGCCTGTGGATTGGCGAAAACGTGAGTTTTAAAGATCTTAAAGTTGTCTTCACCGATTTTTGCAAAGCATTCTTCGAAAGCGACGACCTCGTCCTCAGATTCCGCCCTAGCTTTTTTCCGTTTACTGAACCGAGTGCTGAGATCGACATTCAGTTCGCCACTGGGCCGCTCGCAGGCCGTTGGTTGGAAGTTGCAGGTTCAGGTCAAGTGCATCCAAATGTGGTGCGCAATATGGGCTTAGACCCAGAACGTTACATCGGCTTTGCCTTTGGCATGGGTATGGACAGGCTCACGATGCTGCGTTATGGCGTAAACGATCTGCGCCTTTTCTTTGATGGCGACCTTCGCTTTCTCTCTCAATTTCAATAAATAAAAAGAGGAATAAACATGCAATTCCCAGAAAGCTGGTTGCGCGAATTTTGCAACCCTGCACTGACTACACAAGAACTCGCCGACAAGCTCACCATGGCGGGTTTAGAAGTTGAAGAGTTGACGCCTGTTGCACCTGCATTTAGCCACGTTGTGGTTGGCGAAATTAAGGAGTGTGCGCAGCACCCGAACGCTGATCGTTTGCGCGTGTGCCAAGTTGATGTGGGCCAAGCGGGACTTTTGAATATCGTTTGCGGCGCACCAAATGCCCGCATCGGCATCAAGATTCCTTGCGCCTTGGTAGGTGCAGAGCTACCCCCAGCCAAAGACGCGGTGGACGGCAAACCTTTCAAAATTAAGCTGGGTCAACTGCGCGGCGTAGAGAGCCAAGGCATGCTGTGTTCGTCGAAAGAGCTCGGCATTAGCGACGATGCAAATGCAGCGCAAGGTTTGCTGGAATTGGCTTCTAGCGCGATTGTGGGGCAAAGTATCCGCGAACATTTGAACTTAGACGATACGCTCCTCACGCTCAAACTTACGCCTAATTTGGCGCATTGCCTCTCGGTTTATGGCGTGGCGCGTGAGGTGGCCGCGATTACAGGTAGTCCGTTACTCACGCCAAAACTCTCAACAGCTAAAGTTGATTTTTCGGATGTCGTTCCCGTCAAGATTGATGCACCTGAACTCTGTGGCCGCTTCTCAGGCCGCATCGTTCGCGGCGTGAACTTCTCTGCAAAAACACCGCAGTGGATGACCGATAAGCTAGCCCGCTGCGGGCAGCGCAGTGTGAACGCGCTCGTCGATATTTCCAATTACGTGATGTTTGAGTTTGGCCGTCCATCGCACATTTTCGATTTGGACAAAATCCATGGCGGCCTGCAAGTGCGCTGGGCAAAAGAGGGCGAGAGTCTCAAATTGCTGAATGGCAATACCGTGACGCTAGAAGAAAAGTTTGGCGCGAAAGTTGGCGTGATTAGTGACGACCAAGCGGTGGAATCATTGGCTGGCATCATGGGCGGCGATGCGACCGCAGTCAGTGAATCCACGCAAAACATTTATATTGAAGCGGCGTTTTGGTATCCAAGCGCGATTGCAGGACGCTCGCGCCGTTTCAATTTTTCAACCGATGCGGGCCATCGTTTTGAGCGTGGCGTTGATCCGAGCACGACGCTTCTGCACATCGAGCGAATTACTGAGCTTGTCGTGGCGATTTGTGGCACTCATGATGCTAGTGGAGCGTTGTTGACAAAGGTTGGGCGACTAGACGACCATCAACCGAGCTTGCCAGCCATACGCCCTGTGGCTTTGCGGGTATCACGTGCCGCTAAGGTCATCGGGATGGCGCTTACCAAGGATGACTGCCGCAAAGCCTTATCCAGCTTGGGCTTGCAGTTGGCAGATGATGCACTGGACGGCGACAAGTTAGTGGTCACGCCGCCCGCCTACCGCTTTGATTTGCAGATTGAAGAAGATCTGATCGAAGAAGTGGTTCGTACCATGGGCTACGACAACTTGGCGACGACCAAGCCACTTGCACCGACTTCGCCCAAACTCCGATTAGAAACCCAGCGTTCTAACTTTGCTGTGCGAAGGTTGCTTGCTAATCTAGGTTATCAAGAAACGATTAACTTTAGTTTCGTTGAAGAACGCACCGAAGTTGAGCTGGCTAGCAACAACAACCCTGTGCGTTTGATGAATCCGATTGCGAGTCAAATGAACGTGATGAGGTCAAACCTCTTGGGCTCGCTGCTTGCGGTTGCTAAATACAACCAAGATCGCAAAACAACGCAAATGACAGGGCAGATGCGGGTGTTTGAGCTTGGGCGTGTGTTTTTGCGGGACGAGTCTGCAAAGGACACCGACAGCACCGTCAAGGGACTAGCACAGCCCATGCGTGTGGCAGGCCTTGCCAGTGGCGATGCGCAACCCGTGCAAGCTTTGGCACGTCAAACGCCTATTGATTTTTTTGATGTGAAGGCGGATGTAGAACTGCTTTTCGCGCCGCGCACATTGACTTTTAAATCTGCCAAGCATCCTGCGCTGCACCCAGGGCGTAGCGCCCGTGTTTACTTGGGCACCCAAGAGGTGGGCGTGGTTGGCGAGCTACATCCCAAGTGGAAGCAATCCTATGGCCTCTCAAACACACCCGTGTTGTTTGAACTCGATTTAGCCGCAGTTCGGACACGTGAATTACCGAAGGTGACGCCCGTACCCAAGACTCCTTTTGTCCAGCGCGATTTGGCTGTGGTTGTTAAAGAAGCCGTCACGCACGCGCAGTTGATGGATGCGATTGCATTGGCTAAGCAAAGCTTGATTCGAAGTGCTGTGCTATTTGATGTGTACCGCCCTAAAGCAGGCGATGCTTCTATGGGAATGGACGAAAAGAGCTTGGCCGTGCGCCTCACGCTTGGCGATGCCGAGGCAACTTTGACGGATGCGCAAATTGAAACCACCACCGCCAGCGTGGTGAGCGCTTTGGCGGCACAATTAGGTGCGCGGTTGCGCTAAGAAGGTACACTTAAGCTATGACCCTCGCGCTCGACACATTAGAAAACCCGGCACTGACTAAGGCTGAACTAGCCGAGGATTTGTACGCAGGTATTGGCCTGTCAAAACGAGAGTCCAAAGAGATTGTGGAAGCGGTGTACGACTTGATGTCGGAGAGCTTAGTGGCTGGTGACGATGTCAAAATTTCTGGTTTTGGCAACTTCATGGTGCGTCATAAGACTGAGCGCCCTGGACGCAATCCACGCACAGGTGCACCAACCAAAATTGATGCTCGCCGTGTGGTGACTTTTCACGCCAGCCCTAAGCTCAAAGAGCAGTTGCTCTAATTTCATACTCCCGCATGAGCATTGATAAAGTTGTACTTCCTCTGATACCTGCCAAGCGCTACTTTGCGATTGGCGAGGTGGCCGAGCTGTGCATGGTCAAGCCGCATGTGCTACGTTATTGGGAGCAAGAGTTTACTCAGCTCAAGCCCATGAAACGACGCGGCAACCGCCGCTATTACCAACATCACGAAGTGCTCATGATTCGTCGCATCCGCGAGCTGCTGTATGACGAAGGCTTCACCATTAGTGGCGCTAGAAATCATCTTGGCGGCGCGGCAGCGATGGCAATGGCGGACGATGAGGGCTTGCCTGTTGACATGGACTCGCCTGACTGGTTGCGCGAAGAATTGCAAGCGATTCAAAAGATTTTGAAGAGCAAAGTGTGAGCGATTAGCAGCTTGGCTAGCTATAATTGACAGCTTCGGTGTGTGGCGCAGCCTGGTAGCGCACTTGCATGGGGTGCAAGGGGTCGAAGGTTCGAATCCTTTCACACCGACCATTCACAAATTGCCAATGCAAAATCCCCCAATCACCCTAGCTGGCAGCGAGCTTGGCACTCATCAAAGCACCAAAGAACTACGTCATGCAGCGATGCGGTTTGCCGAAAGTCACTTCATTGGGCGAGAGTTCACCAATGCGGATAGTGGCCACGCCATCAAGGTGACTCGGCAAGGGATGAAGCATTCGCTGGCTAGCACTAACGCGCCAGAGGTCTGCATATCGGTCGCTTTGGGCGAAATGCTTCAATTTGCTAGTTATGTGGGCGCAAAGGAGCCAACGCCAAAGCATCTCCAAAGAGGTATTTTATTGATGCACGAATATTTGGCTGTGGTCGAGCTAGCAGGTGAACGCTTGCGCGTTGGGCTAGTAACACATGAAAGAAGCGGCGGGCATGAGCACTACAACCATGCCATCGTCGCAAAATCCTAGTCAGTGAATTCTGAGAGCAGCTACTGTAGTGCGCTACTTGGTCAGCCGATAACTAGGATATGGAGTGATTCTAAACGGCTTTAGAGTTGATTCAACCGCGTTGCCTCAACTTCTGCAAGCCTCTCCAGTCGGACTTTTCGAGCCTCATATGCCTGCAAAGCCGTATCCGACAAGGCTTGCGGCCAAGCATCCCATCCTGTTTTTGTTCCAGAGACGTTTTCGAGTTGAATGCAGTCGAGCGGACACACGGGAATGCATAGCTCGCAGCCTGTGCAGTCGGCTTCAATCACCGTGTGCATTTTTTTGTTAGCGCCCACAATCGCGTCTACGGGACAGGCTTTGATGCACAGCGTGCAGCCGATGCACCAATCTTCATCTATCCAAGCGACGTGGCGCGGGGTTTCTAGCCCATTTTCAGGATTCAGTGGCAGGATGGCCTTGTCCGTGAGTTTGGCGAGTCTTGCAACGCCTTCAGCGCCCCCAGGAGGGCATTGGTTGATGTCTGCTGCGCCTGCGGCTATTGCTTCAGCATAGCCAGCGCAATCGGGGTAGCCACAGCGTGTGCACTGGGTTTGGGGTAGCGCAGCAAGAATCGCCCTGACAATCACTTCTGGTATTTAGCTATTAGCGCTTTAACCTCTGGATACACCTGATCGCGCCATTTGCTACCGCTAAAAATACCATAGTGCCCTGCGCCTTTGACTTCATAGTGCTGGCGTTTGGCTTTAGAGATGCCTGTACACAGGCCATGCGCAGCTTCGGTTTGACCGATGCCAGCAATGTCGTCTAGCTCACCTTCAACCGTGAGTAGTGCCGTGGTTTTGATGTCTTGTGGCTTCACACGCTCTAGCTTGCCTTTGGCGTTTTTGACATCCCAAGTGCCATTGACGAGTGCGAAATCTTGGAAGACGATTTTGATGGTCTCAAGGTAATAATCTGCATCCATATCGAGCACTGCGTTGTACTCGTCATAAAACTTGCGGTGTGCTTCGGCGCTTTCGTCGTCGCCTTTAACGAGGTCGGCAAAATAGTCGTAATGGCTCTTTTTATGGCGGTCTGCATTCATAGCGACAAAGCCTGTGTGCTGCAAAAAACCAGGGTAGACGCGGCGACCTTTGCCTGCAAAGTTGCTAGGTACGGTGTAAATGAGGTTGCGCTCAAACCAATCGAAGCCGTTTTTTGTGGCTAGATTGTTGACCGCTGTGGGCGTTTTTGTGCCGTCAATCGGGCCGCCCATCATGGTCATAGAAAGCGGTGTGGTCTCGCCGCGCGAGGCCATGAGCGACACGGCAGCTAGCACAGGCACCGTCGGTTGGCACACGCTCACCACGTGACAATTGCCATGCTCGGCTTGCAAGTGACGGATGAAGTCCTCCACGTAATGCACGTAATCGTCCAAATGGAAGGCGCCATCGGTCGTTGGCACAGTTCTCGCATTTTTCCAATCAGTGACATACACGTTGTGGTCACCGAGCATGGTGCGAACGGTGTCGCGCAGCAGCGTCGCGTAGTGCCCCGAGAGCGGCGCCACAATTAACACCACGGGCTGTTTTTGCAATGTGCCCAGCATCTTGGCGTTGTCGGTCAGGCGCTTGAAGTGGCGCAGCTCGCAAAATGCCTTGTCTAGGGCGATGCTCTCAAACACTGCGACGTCTGAGCCATTGACTGCTACGCTTTGGATGCCAAAGGCAGGTTTGACGTAGTCTTTGCCAAGGCGGTAC
The DNA here is from genome assembly GCA_025352965.1 of Comamonadaceae bacterium. Classification (GTDB taxonomy): domain Bacteria; phylum Pseudomonadota; class Gammaproteobacteria; order Burkholderiales; family Burkholderiaceae_C; genus JASGCK01. Next base: position 1,892 of record JANXRP010000146.1, on the reverse strand, counting down.
ATTAAATCGTATCCAGCCGATAGGCGCTGGGTTAGGGGCTGGGTAAACTGATCTACAAAAGGATTGCTGGCATAGGGCGCGGCAATCGGCGTCGTGGGGTTTGAGAGGAGCTTGGCCGTGGTGTGCGCAAACTCAGCAAACGGTTCCATAAAACTGCGCTGTGCTTCGTAGAGTTGATACAACATGGAGATCCTTAAAAGTATAAAATATGCTGCACTGCAACATTCACTCTATTCTAGCGAAGAATTGACTTTTTTATGAAGTTTTCCACATTAAAACCCTCACCGCGTATGCCTGTCCTGTTTTTGGGGCATGGCAGCCCTATGAATGCGATTTTGGACAATGTTTATCGCCGTAGTTGGCAGGCCTTGGGGTGCCGTTTTGATGGCCAAGCCACGGGCGGGCACTTCCCAGTGCCGCAGCTCATTATTTGCGTGTCCGCGCATTGGTTGACGCACGGATGGGCCATCACGGGTATGGCTAAACCTCGCACCATTCATGATTTTGGTGGGTTTCCACAAGAGCTTTTCAATCAGCAATATCCGGCACCTGGCAGCCCAGAGGCCTCTCTGGATATAGCTTCCCAGCTAGGCATTGCTGTAGACCATGACCAGTGGGGCTTAGACCACGGTGCTTGGAGCGTTTTAAAACCCATGTTTCCAGAGGCCAATATTCCTGTTGTGCAGCTCAGCCTTAATTGGGATGCGCCACCTGCCGCGCACTACGAATTTGGTAAAAAACTTGGCTATTTGCGGGATCTTGGCGTACTGATTGTGGGCAGCGGACAGCTGGTGCACAACCTGCGCTTAATGGATCGCTCGGCCAGCAGCCTGCTGCCTGTGGATAGTTGGGCTCAGGAGTTTGACGATTTTGTAGCAGGGCATATTGCTGCGGGCAGCTTAGACCAGTTGGCTAATTTTCAAGAATTGGGGCAAGTTGCCAAGCTTGCGCACCCTACGTATGAGCATTATTTGCCCTTGCTATATGCGGCAGGGGCGAGTGATGAACGCGATACGCCTGAGAGCTTTAATACCGAAATAATCGCCAAAAATATGGCGCTTCGTTCGATTATTTGGAAGGTGACTTAATTTTTAAGCTGCAACGCAGTCGATTATTTTCACCTTGACTGCTAGACTAACTACCTATCTAACTTGGAGTATTAAAGATGCGCGCTAGTGAAGTTTTTACCCCAAATGGGCGTCCAGAGATAACTTTTGTAAATGATCATTTGTACGAAAAAGCAAAGCTTTTACGTCAATACTTGGAAACTGGCGGCGCTGTAATCTCTCTATCTGGCCCGTCAAAATCCGGCAAAACTGTATTCATAGAAAAGAATATTGGGAAAGACAATTTGCTGCAAGTTACAGGCGCTGGGGTGGACAGCCCTCAAAAACTTTGGGATAGAGTCTTTGATTTAATTGGTACACCGACAAAGACGAGCAATACCGAAGGGTCGGGTTTTAAAGGCTCAGCTAGCGCTAAAGTCTCTGGAGGTGTTCCGTTAGTAGCGCAGGGTGAGCTATCTACTATTGGGGAGTGGGCGACAACGGTGTCTACAGCGATAGAACGATCACCTGATTACCTTCAATTGCTAATTAAAGAATTGGGGGGCACAGATTTTGTGATCTTTATTGATGACTTTCACTATATCCCGCGTGAAATTCAACTCGAAGTTTCTAATCAAATCAAAGAGGCGATTAGAGGTGGTGTTAAATTTATTTGCGCCTCCGTTCCTTATCACTCTGATGATGTACTGCGTGCAAACCCAGATCTTCGTGGTCGCATATTCAAATTGGACTTCGCGTATTGGTCTACTGAAGAGTTATGCAAAATTGCAAATATAGGGTTTGACGCATTAAATATTGAATTGTCTGATGCAATGATCGAAGGAT
>JANXRP010000109.1 GCA_025352965.1 Comamonadaceae bacterium | reverse complement strand
TTTTGACAACGCCACCACCTAAATCTGCATCAATTAAACCTGCCTGCATTTCAGTTAGCGCGACTAACAATTCCGCATCCGTAATCGTTGTTTTCTTTTGCCAGCGCTGAAAGAATTTGGTTTTGAGTTGATGCATCATTTTTACAAATTATATCGCTTAGTGATATATTTAAATAGAAACGTCATCCATACTAGCCTTTATTTATCAACTAAACCCTGACTCACACCATGCGCCGCATTACCCACCTCGACATGGACGCGTTTTACGCGTCGGTGGAGCTCTTGCGCTATCCGCAGCTCAAAGGCTTGCCCGTGGTAATTGGCGGCGGCAGACGGCGCGAGGATAACGCCATGCTTGCAAGCCTTAATGGACGTGGCCTACACGAAATCCACCTTGACGAATTCCCGCGTCTGCACACCTACACAGGGCGCGGCGTGATTACCACCGCCACTTATGCGGCGCGTGCTTTTGGTGTGGGCTCGGCGATGGGACTGATGAAGGCTGCCAAGCTGTGCCCCGATGCGATTTTGTTGCCCGTGGATTTTGACGAGTACCGCAAATACTCGCGGGCGTTCAAGGCTGTAATTTTGGAGCTTTGCCCCGTGATGGAAGACCGTGGCGTGGATGAGGTGTATATCGATTTCACAGGCATCATTGGTGGGCAAGTGGAAGGCGGACGAGCGCTGGCCGAACAACTACAACGCGCGATTTTTGAAGCCACAGGACTCACCTGCTCGGTTGGTGTTGCGCCCAACAAGCTGCTGGCAAAAATGGCGAGCGAGTTCGATAAACCAAACGGCGTGTCTGTGATTTACGAGGATGATGTGCAGGGCAAAATCTGGCCGCTGGCGGTGCGCAAAATTAACGGCATTGGCCCCAAGGCGGAAGCAAAGCTCACGCAACTTGGCATTAAAACCATTGGGCAATTGGCAGCGCGAAACGAAGCGACGCTGATTGAGCATTTCGGCAACGCCACGGGCAGTTGGATGAGCCGCGCGGCGTGGGGTTTGGATGAGCGCGAGCTAGAGACAAGCAGTGAGCCCGTCACCATTAGCCGCGAGACCACGTTTGAGCGCGACATGCACGCGGTACGCGACAAAGCCGAGTTGGGTGCCATCTTCACAAGGCTGTGTGAGCGGCTGGCCGAAGACCTGCAGCGCAAAGGCTACAAGGGAAAAACGATTGGCGTAAAGGTCAAATACGACGACTTTAAAACCGCTACGCGCGACCATACAGTGGACACGCCCTTGAACGATGCCACAGGCCTGCGAGCCTCTGCTGGCTTGGCTTTAAAGCGGATGCCGCTGGAGAAACGCATACGTTTACTAGGCGTACGCGTCGGGCACTTATCGCAGGATCAATAGGTTTTGTACGGCAAAAATTTACCTGAGAGCACCACGTTGACGCGATCACCTTTGGGATCAGGCTCGCGCACGATGTCCATTGAAAAATCAATCGCACTCATGATGCCGTCTCCAAACTCTTCGTGAATCAATTCCTTAATCGTCGTGCCATAAACACTCACGATTTCGTACCAGCGATAGATAAGTGGATCGGTAGGAACAGGTGTGGGCAGACTGCCCTTGTAGGGCACGACTTGCAACCATTTTTGCTCTTCTGCAGTTAGCCCAAAAATCTTGCCTACGATCTTGGCCTGCGCTACGCTCAAAGTCATCTGCCCAAGACAAGCCGCTGTCACCCACTCTTTCGATTCACCCACTTTTTTAGCGACTGATGCCCAAGTAATGCCCTTAGACACCTTGGCAGTGATAATTTTTTCTGTAATGTCGTTGCGATTCATGCGAGCTCCTTAAAAGTAAGAAATGGAAATATGCAGGGCAATTCCATACAAGCAAGTTGCGCGCCAGAGTGAATCTATCCCATCAAAGCCCGATACCAAGCACCCGACAGCACAAAGCGCGGAAAGTTAATCCACTGTTCGATAAAGATACGGCCGAACGCATTGGTGGAACTGCTAAACGGAATCGACGGATTGCTCTCTTTGCCATGTCCAATCGCTTGTACGCCAAAGGCGATCAGCATTTCGATCAAGCTACCCACCACACGCCACACATTGCCCTGCAATAGCGCAAGCACCAAACTCACGTTGGCCACTAAAAACACCGGCACAGCAACGATGTGAATCAGCAGATTGAGCTTGGATGCGTGGAACAGTGAGTAATCCTTCCATTGCCAACGGATGAGTTCTGTGGGGGACATAGTGATTCCTTTTTAAAATTTAGATTGACTAAGCTCTTCGAACACTCTTGCATAAAACGCATGGCGCGAAGGACTGATGGCGGTATCAACTTCTTCTTCCGACACGTTCGCTAGTACAGCGCACTGTGGCTCGTGCAAATGCGTGCAATTATAAAAACGGCACTCGCCATCGTACTGCGCAAAGTCGGGCATCAGTTTAGCCAGCAACATTTTGTCCACATGGTGCAAACCAAACTCTTGAAAGCCTGGCGAATCGATGATGGCGCTTTGTTTGCTCCCAACCTCGCCCTCTTTTAGCCAAAACCAGCTCGTCGTCGTCGTTGTGTGTTTGCCCGAATTAAGCGCTGTAGAAATCTCGCGAGTTGCCAAATCCGCCTCGGGCAGCAAGAGGTTAATCAGCGAGCTTTTACCCACGCCCGATGCGCCCATGACGAAGGTGGTTTTGCCTGCCAATAACTGCATGAGTGCCTCGCGAGCCATATCGGGCATGGTCTCCAGCCGTGCGGTTTTAGGCTTTATGGACAGTCCTAGCACCTCGTAGCCCATGCGTTTGTAAGGCGCGAGGCGCTCCATTGCCTCGTTAAATGGGACAGTCAAATCGGCTTTATTGAGAACAATAATGGGTTTGATTTTGGCGGCTTCGCACGAGATCAAGGCACGCGCGAGTTGGCTCTCGGAAAACACGGGTTCAGCGGCAAGCACAAACAGCACTTGATCCAAATTAGCAGCAAATTGTTTGCTGCGGATGTCGTCTTGGCGGTAAAGCAAGTTGCGACGTGGCTCTAATTTTTCAATCGTGCCTTCGTCTTTGCTGGCTTGCCACTTCACGCGGTCGCCCACCACGCATTGGCTTTTTTTGCCGCGAGCGTGACAGATCACGCGCTCGCCTGTTGGCGTTTCAACAACCACGTGATGGCCGTGTAAGCCAACAACCAAACCAGCGTTCAAACCGTCAACCTTGCCAAGCGCTCAGTCGCAGGTGGATGCGAAGCGTAAAAGCTCATGTAAAGCGGGTCGGGCGTCAGCGTCGATGCGTTGTCCTCATACAGCGTCAATAACGCCGAAGCTAACGCTACACCGCTGCTGTTTTTGACGGCATACGCGTCCGCTTGAAACTCGTCCTTGCGCGAACCCCATGAAAACAGGGGTGTTACAAAAAACATAAACACGGGCACGGCAATCATGAAGAGTAAAAGTGCCAGTGCATCGTTACTGCCTGTTAAGGACGGCTGCACACCCAGACCCGTATAAAACCACGTTTGCGTGGCCAACCAACCCAACAGCGCAAAGCCTACAAACGAGACCACAAACTGCATCACCATGCGTTTGATGATGTGCTTGTGGTGTGCATGACCGAGTTCGTGTGCCAGCACCGCTTCCATCTCGTCATGGTTGATTTGTGCGAGTAGCGTGTCGTAAAACACCACGCGTTTAGTAGAACCGAAGCCGACAAAAAAAGCATTGGAATGCGCCGAGCGTTTGCTGCCATCCATCACAAAGAATCCACTGGCGTTAAAGCCGCAGCGCTGCATCAGTGCCGTTACTCGCGCCTTTAAAGCTTCATCTTCTAAAGGTGTAAATTTATTAAACAACGGCATCAAAACCGTGGGAGCAATCCACATCATGAGTAAGCTGAACAAAGACAATGCCACCCAAGCCCAAAACCACCACGCACTGCCCGCTGCGCTCATCAAATAGAGCACCAAAGCAAGCAAAGGCAGACCGATAGCGGCACCCAACACCACGCCTTTTACCAAATCAACCGCCCATGTTTTCCATGTGGTTTTGTTAAAACCAAAACGTGCTTCTAAACCAAACGTTTGATAAAGCGACAGCGGCAAATCGATGACGGAGCCAATCACCACAAAAGCCAGCATCAACACGATTTGCTGCCAAAAGCTTGAACCCAGCCATTCGAGCACCGAAGCATTTAAAAGCGCCAGTCCACCCAAAAGTGTCCAACCCAACAGCACAATGCAGCCCAGCACATCTTCCCAAAAGCCCAATCGCAATTTAGCCAATGTGTAGTCTGCTGCTTTTTCGTGATTAGCCTGCGAGACTTTATCGGCAAAGGCTTTAGGAACAGCGTCGCGATTGTGCTGCACCGAGCGCGCTTGCCGCATTGATAAATAGGATCGGAGCAAAAAACCAGCTAACAGGGCAGCTGCGAAACACAAAGTGAAAAGATAAGAAGTGGTCATGCACCCGATTATCGGTTCACATCAAACAAAACCGCGCCTTTTTTAAGTGTCGATTTGGCGATCACGCCGCGGTGGATTTCGCTGGTGCCGTCAAAGATGCGGTAAATACGCGCATCACGGTAGTAGCGCTCGATGGAGAGCTCTTTGCAAAAACCCATGCCGCCAAAGATTTGTACGGCGCGGTCCACCACGCGCCCAAGCGTCTCAGCTGCATAGACTTTGACCATCGCGATTTGCTCGCGTGCGTCTAAACCTTGGTCTAACATCCACGCGGCGTGATAGGCCATCCAGCGTGCGGCGTTGACCTCGATCACGCTATCGGCAATCTGTTGTTGCACCATTTGAAAGTCGCCAATCTTGGTATTGAACTGCTGGCGCTGATTGGCGTAATCAATCATCATCTCCAGCACATGGCTGCTCTTGCCCACAGCACGAGCGCCCACTTGCGCGAGGCGCACCACGTTCAGCGCACCCATGGCGAGCTTAAAGCCCTGCCCCGCTTCGCCCAAAAGTGCTGCGTCCTCTAATTGCACATTATCAAAAAAGAGTTCGATGTGCGGCGTACCTCTGAGTCCCATCATCTTTTGATCTTTGCCAACGGTAAATCCTGCGAGCCCTTTGTCGACCATGAACATGGAAATATCTTTCTCGCCTGTTTTAGCCGAGACAAGGAAGAAATCGCTCCACAAACCATCGCTAATAAAGTGCTTGCTGCCGTTCAGGATCCATCCTTTGCCATTTTTTTCAGCACGCGTTTTAATGCCCGCTGCGTCAGATCCTGCGCCAGGCTCGGTAATCGCAATCGAGCAGGTACGAGTGCCAGCAACGGTGGGTTTGAGCCAACGCTCTATTTGTTCGCCCTTGCAATGCAAAAGCGGCTCGTAGACATTGCCAAAAGCACGACGAATCAAAATGTCGGATGTACGACCAAATTGCTCTTCGCACAAAATACGGTCAAAGTTGGAAAGCCCCGCGCCACCTAGGTTTTCGGGCATATTCATCGCGTAAAGCCCAAGGGATATGGCTTTGCTGTGTATAGCCTTGGCGGCTTCAAGGTCTAACTCACCTGCATCTTCAACTTTTGATTCGAGTGGCTGCAACTCCTCATCGATGAAACGGCGCACCGTTTCAATCATCATTTTTTGATCGCTACTGAGAGAAAAATCCATGTTTTCCTGGCAAAAATTACCGCGCAACGCCCAAAAGTTTATCCAACAGATCGGGTTGACTCAGCAACTCATCCGCACGGCTAGCATGCACGACTGTGCCGTGATCGAGCACCATCGCAGTGTGCGAAATTTTCAAAATCGCCTGCGGATGTTGCTCGACAATGATGGCGCTCATGCCTTCATCCCTTGTGATGCGGGCGATAGCGGCGAGCAACTCTTCTACGATGATGGGCGCAAGACCCTCTAGCGGCTCGTCCAAGAGCAATAGTTTGGGATTGAGCACGAGTGCACGCCCAACCGCCAACATTTGCTGCTCGCCGCCCGATAGCTGCGTGCCCATATTGGATTTGCGCTCGGCAAGGCGTGGGAACATCTCGTACACACGCTGGGGTGTCCAGCGCCCTGCTCTCGCCACTGCAGTCAGGTTTTCATCCACGTTTAGCGATTTAAAAATGTTGCGCTCTTGCGGTACCCATCCAATGCCAGCAGCCGCACGCTCGTGAGCTTTTAATTTTTGCAGAGATAGACCGTCTAAGGTGATCGTGCCGCCATGCTGACGCGTCGCACCCGCCAGCGTGTTGATGAGTGTGGTCTTGCCTGTACCGTTGCGGCCAAGGAGCGCCAAAGTTTCGCCCGCTTGAATGGACAACGAGATATTGGTCAAAACGACCGCTTCGCCGTAACCTGCACTGACGTTTTCTAACGTGAGTAGTGCTGTCATGAGTTTCTCCCTGACGTGGCATCCAGCGAGTGCCCAAGGTACACGGCTTTAACTTGCGAATCGTTCGCAATCGCCTCTGGTGCGCCTTCAGTCAGCACCGCACCGTTGACCAGCACGGTAATGCGCGTGGCGAACTCAAACACCAAATCCATGTCATGCTCAATCAAAAGAATAGATACATCGGCTGGCAACGCGGCCACGGTTTGCAACAGCTCTTCGCGCTCGCCCGCAGGCACGCCCGCTACGGGTTCATCAAGCAGCAAAACTTTGGGATTGCAAGCCAGCGCAATCGCAATCTCTAGCAAACGGCGCTTGCCATAAGCCAACACTTTGGTCGGCTGGTTCATCACTTCAGTGAGATGAAATTGCTCAAGTAGCTCGGCACAGCGCTCAGTTACAGATGGCTGCCCAGCACCTAATGCTTGCAACCACTTGCCGCCTAAGCCTTGCGTTTCAGATACCACCATCGCCAGCGTTTGCAGCGGCGTGAGCGTATCAAATAATTGGTTAATTTGAAACGTGCGCACCATGCCGCGCCGCACGCGCTCGTGTTGACTCAAAGCACTAATGTCCTCGCCCAGCAATTCGATTCGCCCAGCGGTGGGCTCTAGCACGCCCGTCAATAAATTGATGAGCGTTGTCTTGCCCGCACCATTCGGGCCAATCAGCGCATGACGTGCGCCTTGCTTCAAATCAAACGTCACGTTATCCGTGGCCGTAATGCCGCCAAAGCGTTTGATGAGACCCGCGCAACTGAGAACGACGTCACTCATGCTGCGCTCCTGCGAAACCACGTCTTAGGCTGCATCAATCGCTCACGTCCTACCAGCACGAGCACCACCAAAAAGAGTCCAATCCAAAACGTCCAGTATTGCGGCGTGAGGTTAGAAATCACGGTGTGAAGCAGCTTGAAAACCACCGCGCCCGTAATGCCACCCCAGAGCCAACCCGTGCCGCCAATAACCAACATCAGCATCAAGTCGGCAGAGCGATCGAAGGCAAAAACATCGAGCGATGCAAAGCCTGTTGTTTGCGCCATCAGTCCGCCTGCTGCACCTGCAACGCCTGCCGCCAGCGTATAGATGATGGCGATGCGGCGGCTCACGTGGATGCCAATACTGGCGGCTCGCAGGCGGTTATCGCGCACAGCTTTAAGGCCAGCGCCAAACGGCGAATGTATCCAGCGACGCATCAAAATGAAGAGCAAGAGTGCGATGCTAAGTGAATACCACGCGGCTGTTTTTCCGTTCAAATCGAACTCAAATAACCCCAACACAGGTCCCATCACCACGCCTTGCAAGCCGTCTGCACCGCCTGTGAGCCAATCGAGCTTATTGGCGAGCTCCAGCAAAATAAGCCCCACGCCTAGCGTCACCATGAGCCGCGTGAGGTCTGAGCCACGCAACACCGTCACGCTGCAAGCCGCACCCAGTATGGTCGCAAGCAAAGTAGCCACTAACAAACCAATCAACGGTTCGGGCATCACCAGCTTGGCAAACAGCGCCGCGCTATACGCACCCATGCCAAAAAAAGCGGCATGCCCCAGCGAGACAATACCCGTATAGCCCAGAATTAAATCGAGCGACATGGCAAACAACGCCGTGATAGCGATTTCGCTGACCAAAAGTGAATGACTGGGCATCAATAGTGGCGCGGCAAATGCGAGCAACCACGCCAGTGGTTCCCATTTTTTGATGCGACTATCGCTTTGCAGCGAGCGTAGGATGGGGCTACTCTGAGTTGTCATTTGCTACCCCGAGAGAACAATCCTTGTGGACGCCAAATCAAAATCGCAATCATTAAGCAATACACCGTAAAAGCGCCCATCTTGGGGATGTAGTATTTACCTGCCACATCGGCAATGCCGAGCAAGAGCGCCGCCAAGAGCGGTCCCGTGATCGTAGTCGTGCCGCCTACCGCCACGACAATTAAAAAGTACACCATGAACTTGAGTGGGAAAGTGGGGTCGAGCCCTAGCACTTCGGCACCCAGCGCCCCGCCAAGCCCCGCCAGCCCTGAACCCACAGCAAACGTGGTGAGAAACACAATATTGACATTGATGCCCAATCCTGCCGCTACGCGCTGGTCATCGACAGCGGCTCTGAGACGACTACCAAAGCGGGTTTTAGAGAGCACTAGTTGCAAAGCCACGGTCAATGCGGCACACACGGCAATGATGAACAAACGGTAGTGCCCCATACCCAGTGCAAACGGTGTGTCCATCCAAAGCTCGGTGCGACCTTTGAGGAACTCGGGTAGCTGCATGATCTGCAAAGTCGAACCAATGAAGTAATCCGTTGCGGCCACCGCCATAAAAACAAGGCCAATCGAAAACAGCACTTGATCGAGATGCGGTTTGCCATATAACCTGCGATAAAGCGTGACCTCCAAAGCCGCGCCCAGTATGGCTGCACCCAAGAACGAGAGGGGCAAGCACCACAGAAACGGCACGCCCATTTTTTGCATGAGCAGCACCGTGATGTAGCCACCCACCATCGCAAACGCACCGTGAGCGAGGTTGATGAAGTTCATCAACCCCATCGTCACGGCAAGGCCTACGGCAAGGATAAATAGCAGCATCCCATAGGCGACGCCATCAAACAGGATGGTCAACATGTCAGCTCACTCTTTACTTGGCTTTGCCTGGATCTTTCACGTCTTTGATCGTGTCAAATTCGACGTTATAGAGTTGTCCGTTTTGCTTCTCAACCTTGCGGATGTAGATGTTATGTACCACGTCGCGGGTTTGCGCGTCAATAAACATAGGGCCGCGTGGGCTTTCAAAAATTTGACCTTTCATGGCGGCCAGTAAATCGTCCCCTGTGCCTTTACCTTTGGTGGCTTTAAGCGCTTCCACAATCACACGCATACCATCGTAACCACCCACGGCCATAAAGTTAGGACGCAAACCGCCATTGGCTTTTTCAAACGCAGCAACAAACTTTTGATTCACTGCCGATTTGTGCGCCGCCGAATAGTGATGCGATGTCACCATGCCAAGTGTGCTGTCGCCCATGCCCACCAAAATGTCGTCATCGGTCACGTCGCCCGTGCCAATCAACTTGATGCCTGCTTTGTCCATGCCGCGCTCAACATACTGCTTAACCACCGCAGCGCCTGCGCCAGACGGTACAAACACATAAACGGCATCGGGTTTGAGATCACGTACTTTTTGCAAAAATGGCGCGAAATCGGGGTTGCGAACAGGGACGCGTAAAGTGTCTAACACCACGCCACCATTAAAGGTAAAGCGGTCTTTAAAGAATTTCTCTGCATCAATGCCAGGACCAAAATCACTGACCAAAGTCACGACTTTTTTGATGCCATTTTTGGGGGCCCAGTCAGCAATCGCCACTGCCGCTTGCGGTAGCGCAAAACTGGTGCGCACCACGTAAGGCGAGGCCTGCGTAATGCTGGATGTGGCCGCTGCCATCACCACCATGGGGGTTTTAGATTGCGTGGCCAGCGGCGCGGTTGCAAACGCGAGTGGTGTCAAACCAAAACCCGCGAGCACGTTGACCTTGTCATTCACGATCAGCTCTTGCGCAAGACGCTTAGTGGTATCGGGCGTACTGGCATCGTCCTTCAAAATCACTTGGATTTTTTTGCCCCCAGCGGTGTCGCCATTTTGTGCGAGATAGAGTTTGACCGCTGCATCAATTTGCTTGCCCGTGGAGGCAAATGGTCCTGTCATCGGGAGGATGAGTCCCACTTTGAACGTGTTGTCTTGCGCAAAGCTAACACCAGCGGAAGCTAGCGTGACAGCCGTTACAACTGTAGATAGAAATAGACGTTTTTTCATGATGACTCCAAGTAATAGTAATAAAGAGAAAAATTGGTATCGAAAAATGGATTATGTGTGTAAAAAGTACGGCGTTTTGAGCGCATAGCTTAATATCAGATATATTAATTTGGAATATCTGATCGCCAAGCGGAATCAAGCGTTAGCGTACCTTCCGCCCTTGATACACAAGGGCAGAGTCGATTGCAAGCGGCTTTTTCATGTGGACTTAAAAACACATCACGGTGGTCAAGTTTGCCGTCTACTGAGAGCACATCCATCGCGCAAAGTCCGCACTCACCGCGCTTGCAATCAGATATGGTCTGCACACCCTTATCGGATAAGGCTTCCAAGAGTGTCTGCTGTGCAGGCACCATAAAGTCTAGCCCGTGGCGCGGCATCACGACGCGAAAGGCAACAGCTGGGAAACTGCCACTTGAGCCAAAAGTTTCAAATCTGAGATGCGCCAAGCGGCGGCCTGATGCCTTCCACGCGGCGCGAATTGCTTCTAGCATCGGCACAGGACCGCAGGTGTACAGTTGCGCTTTAGCGGGCAGCGCAGCGATCTCGGCAGCAAAATCCATGTGCTGATTTTCTTCAGCCACAAAAGTTTGCAGGCGATCACCCAAGAGCCCCTGCAATGGCGCGAGAAACGCCAGCTCTGCTCGGGTACGAGCGCCATAGAGCATCCGAACATCGGCTTTTTTGGCAATGAGCGTTTGCGCCATCGTCACGAGTGGCGTAATCCCAATCCCGCCAGCCACCAGTAAATAGCTCGGTGCGCCTAGCTCTAATGCAAAGTGATTGTGCGGCCCGCTGATATTGATCGCATCGTTCAAAGCCAATGTCCACATGGCTTTGGAGCCACCACGTCCGCCATCCATACGCTTAACGGCAATGCGGTAGTGCTCGCCGTCTGGTTGCCCCACCAGCGAATAATGCCGCGTTTGCTCTGCACCATTGACCATGACATGCACTTGCAAATGCGCTCCGCCATCCCAACGCGGCGCATGTCCGTCACTCGGGCGCAGCAAGAGTTCGCGCACGGTGGGTGTGATGTCTGTCAGCGTAGTAATCGTGGTTGATTGCCAAGTTTGAACAAGTTTCATGTGGATTTCCTAGGACTTGCGCCGAATCAGTTGCAGCGATTTGGTTGGCCGCACCAGCGCTTGGCGTAAGTTCCTCTGCGCCAGGCGCGAGTGCTCACGCATGATGGCTTCGGCGCGTGCACCCTCGCCGCGTTCAATCGCATCTAGCACTTGCCAATGCTGGTCTTGCGCCACGATGAGCATATCGCGCGCTTGCGGCGAATGAGCTTGCTCCACCACAAAAGCCGAGGCCGAGGCAAACGGCAAGCCCACCACACGTTCCAGTTGCGTGGCAATCACCGCGCTGTTTGCCATTTCGCACAGCAAAGCGTGAAAGCGTTCATTCAAATCGACATAGGCTTTAAACGATTTGTCATTGAGTGCGCTTTTGGATAACACCGCATCAATTGCTTGCAAGCAAGCGCGCGCATCGACAAGCACCACCGCAGAGACGCCGCGTTCGGCCGCCGTTCGCACGAGCAATCCTTCCAGCGTGCCGCGTAGCTCAATCGCATCGGCAATGTCACGCTCGCTAAACGACTTCACTGCGTAGCCCCCACTGGGTAAGGCTTCCAGCAGACCCTCTTGTTCTAACCGCGACAAAGCCGCGCGCACGGGGGTGCGCGAAACACCCAGTTTTTCAACCATGGAAAGCTCGGCAATACGAGCACCGCCCGCTAACTCGCCCGACAAAATGAGCTCGCGTAGCTGTAACTGAGCACGCACGGCGGTTGTCATATCGTCTGCTCTTTGGCAATCATGTTGTCAATCATGCGCCGCGCCCACATCGAGCCCGCATCGATATTGAGGTTGTAGAACTGATGATCAGGATGCTCGTCCATCGCCACTTGTTGGGCTTCAAGCACATGCTCGTCTTCTCTAAAAATATGAGCAACACCTTCTCGTAATTGATGCGTCATGCGCTGCTCGGCCTGACAATAGTTACGTGCAAACGCCCAGAAATAGTGACACGTACCGTCAGTCGCTGGTGTGATGGTATTGAGCACGTAGCCATTCACGCCGCGTGTGCGGTTGCTCATAGACGCATCGCCTTGGTTGCCGCCAGGCGGAATCGCACCCGTTCCCGTTTCGGCCACGCCAACGTCAATGACCACCGTACACGGCGCTTCAAACTTGATGATTTGCCAGCGATCCACCTTGCCCTCATAGCTGAGGCCCTGCTTGATTTGGCCTGCCCAAAATGGCGGCGCATCAATACCCTCCATCCAGCGCGTAACGGTGGCCGTACGTTCGCCATGCGTCGCAACAAAGGGCGCTTCCGCTACCGCTTGCTGACCAATGGACGAACCGTGCACGAAGGTTTCGTGCGTCAAGTCCATCAGGTTATCAATCACCAATCGGTAATCGCACTTCACCGTGATGAGCCGCCCATCTGCCGCCCACGCAGGATCGTGGTTCCAATGCAAATCGGGGATGAGTGACTCGTCCGCTAGCGCGGGATCGCCAGGCCAAATCCAAACGAAGCGATGCTTCTCAAACACGGGATAGCTGCGCACGCAGGCCGAAGGATTGAGGGTCTCTTGACTGGGCATGTGAGTGCAGCGACCACTGGCGTTGTATACAAGTCCGTGATAACCGCAAACCACTTCATCGCCCTCCAACCGCCCCATTGAGAGCGGAAGTAGTCGATGCCAGCAGGCATCCTCTAAGGCGGCGACATTGCCGTTTTCCGTTCTGTAAATAACAATTTTTTGATTGCATACAGTACGCGCCAAGAGCTCGTGTTTCACCTCAACATCGTAGGCAATGGCGTACCAAGCATTTAAAGGGAAAGTGATTTTTTTAGATTTCATGGATACTCATTGTATACATAAAACCCAATCAGCAAAATCAATGCACTCTCAGTGCGGTAAGCCTACATAGTTTTCAGTGATAGATTGAAGCGCCGCTTCCGAATGCACAAGGTAGTCTAGCTCCGCTTCTTGAATTTTTTGCTGGAATCCGAAGTTTTGGCCTTCGGTGTCTGGAAACTTGTGCATCAGCGACGTAAACCACCACGAAAAGCGTTCTGCATTCCAGACGCGACGCAGACAGCGCGCTGAATAGTTGTCGATGCCAGCTTTGGACTTCTCTTGGAAATACTCAACCATGGCTTGCGAGAGCACATTCACATCACCTGCCGCCAGATTCAAACCTTTTGCACCTGTAGGCGGCACGATGTGCGCCGCGTCACCCGCCAAAAACATCGAACCAAAGCGCATCGGCTCGGCCACAAAACTGCGCAGTGGCGCGATGCTTTTCTCTAACGAAGGCCCTGTCACTAAACGCTTAGCGGCCTCGGGATCGATACGGGTTTTGAACTCTGCCCAAAAACGATCGTCACTCCAGTTTTCTACCTTTTCATCAATACCGCATTGGATGTAATAGCGGCTACGCGTCATCGAGCGTAAGCTTGACAACGCAAAGCCGCGCTCGGTATTGGAGTACGTGACCTCGTGGTACACAGGCGGGGTATCCGACAGTACACCCAGCCAACCGAAAGGATAAACCTTCTCAAAATTTTGAATGCTACGAGTAGGTACGCTAGCGCGGCACACGCCGTGGTAGCCATCGCAACCGGCAATGAAGCGTGCTTTGATTTCGTAGTTTTCGCCCTCTTTGGTAAAGGTAACACGCGGATGGTCTGTATCGAAATCATGCACAGCCACGCTTCTTCCCGTTTTCTTATCCTCTGCCTCGTAAACCGTCTGTAGCCCAAGCGCTGCGCGGTGATCCATCAAATCTCGCGTGACTTCGGTTTGGCCGTACACCGTCATGTGTTTGCCGCCTTGACGATCTGAGATATTAATGCGGTGAAACGCGCCTTTAAAAATCAGCGCAAACGCATCGTGACGCAAACCCTCTTTATGCAAGCGCTCGTTCACGCCCACGTAGTCCAGCAAATCGGTGGTGCCCTGCTCTAGCACGCCCGCACGAATACGCCCAAGCACGTAGTCGCCGCTTTGGCGCTCGACAATGATGTGTTCGATGCCTGCTTTGTGCAGCAATGCACCGAGTAATAGACCTGAGGGGCCTGCGCCAACAATGACGACTTGGGTAGAGAGTGTTTTCATAGCTAGGATTTTGAATGCCATGAGAGAAAAAGCTTTGACGATTCAGGCTATAAACAGGACAATTCCTGCAAAATATGATCATGTCTACAACGCGCATCAAACACTACGAGCTGTATGGTGAGGCAAGCTCATCTGTGCGTTCTGCAACTTGGACAAATTCGTTTCATTTTGAACGCATCCCTGATCGCTCAAGTCACTTCAATTGGGAAATCGAACCGCATGTGCACGACTCGTTTCTGCAAATTTTTGTGCTGACAAAAGGCAGTGGCGACATCACCCTGAATGGCGTCACGTCAACGCTGACGAGCCCCATGCTCATCATCATCCCCGCACAAAACGTGCATAGCTTTCGCTTTGCGAAACACACCGATGGTCCCGTCATTACAGCCGCGCAGCAACCACTGGAATCACTCGCGCAAAGCGTGATGCCTGAGCTTGCCAAGGTGCTCGCCAGGCCATATCTGGTAAGGCTTGGACAAGACCCAATTGCCGATACAGCGTTGCACAATTTACTGACGAGTATTGAACACGAATGGCGTGCGCACAGCTTTGGACACGCCGCAGCTGGACTGTGCTTGCTTGCAACTTTGCTGCTTCACGCGCATAGATCTGGCGGCAGTGATAGCACCGTAGGCCATATCACACGCCCTCACGTTGTCGTGGATAAATTTAAACGCCTTGTCAACGAGCAATTTAAGTCATCAGAGGCCGTCGCCAGCTATGCCAATCGAATCGGCGTCAGCCCTGGACAGCTCACACGCTTGACCAAGCAAGTGCTAGGGCTGACCGCACTGGAAGTCATCAACGCACGGCTTGTGTTTGAAGCCGAGCGCGAGCTCACCTACACGGACGACAGCATCAAACAAATTGCCGCCAAGCTAGGCTTTGACGATGAGGCTTACTTCAGTCGTTTTTTTAAAAAGCAGACGCAGCAATCGCCACTGGCATTTCGGCAATCAAGAAATAGCTAAATGCTTATCAGCTAAATGCTTGGATGCCTGTTTGCGCACGTCCCAAAATTAGCGCATGGATGTCGTGCGTCCCTTCGTATGTGTTGACCACTTCAAGGTTAACCAAATGACGCGCTACGCCAAATTCGTCACTAATGCCGTTACCACCCATCATGTCGCGAGCCAGGCGTGCCACGTCTAGCGCTTTGCCGCACGAATTGCGCTTCATGATGCTGGTGATCTCCACGCTGGCAGTGCCCTCGTCCTTCATGCGCCCCAGACGCAAACAGCCTTGCAGGCCAAGCGTAATCTCGGTTTGCATGTCGGCCAGCTTTTTTTGAATGAGTTGATTGGCAGCCAGCGGGCGACCAAATTGCTTGCGGTCTAATACGTACTGACGCGCTCTAAACCAGCAGTCCTCTGCCGCGCCCAGCGCACCCCAAGCAATGCCAAATCGGGCGGAGTCAAGGCAGGTGAATGGTCCTTTGAGTCCTGCTACCGTTGGCAACATTTGCGCTTCTGATATCTCTACGCCATCCATCACAATTTCACCCGTAATCGAAGCACGCAGTCCCACCTTGCCATGAATGGCGGGAGCGCTGAGTCCCTTCATGCCCTTCTCTAAGATGAAGCCTTTGATGCGACCATCATGATCGCCACCCACGCACTTTGCCCAAACCACAAACACATCGGCTATCGGTGCGTTGGAAATCCACATCTTGTTACCTGTGAGAACGTAGCCGCCATCCACGGCCTTGGCACGGGTCGCCATGGACGCAGGATCAGAACCGTGATCGGGTTCGGTCAGTCCAAAGCAGCCAATCCATTCGCCTGCTGCTAATTTCGGCAAATATTTTTGCTTTTGTGCTTCTGTACCAAACGTATTAATCGGCACCATGACCAAGGACGATTGCACGCTCATCATGGAGCGATAGCCCGAGTCCACACGCTCGACTTCACGTGCAATGAGGCCATATGCCACATAGCCGAGTCCAGAGCCACCATAGGCTTCGGGGATCGTCGCGCCCAAAAGCCCCAGCTCACCCATCTCTTTGAAGATCGCGGGGTCGGTGTACTCGTTACGAAACGCGAGCGTCGCTCGCGGGAGCAACTTGTCCTGACAATACGCCCTCGCCGCATCACGAATCATGCGTTCGTCGTCCGTGAGTTGGGAGTCTAAGAGTAGCGGGTCGTCCCACTGGAAGGTTGCTTTTTGTGTATTCATAATATGAGCCTTGCATAAGTAATCACCCTCTATTGTGCACAAGTGAGAGCAAGATCGGCACGATAATGCAACTTAAAGCTCCACTACGCTTAAGATTTAAACTTTCATTCACATCTTTTTCTATTGAGGAATACACATGACATCCACTCGTCGTCAAGTTTTGTCCCAAGGCGCAGCCATAGTTAGCGTGGCTTCCACGGGGTTTTTAGCATCTACCGCATCCGCGCAAGCGGGTAAGTTGCGCGTCGGCCTCATGTTGCCCTACACGGGCACATTTGCTCAGTTGGGTGTTGCGATTGAAAACGGCTTTCGCATGGCGCTCAATGAACAAGGCGGCAAACTGGGCGGTCGCGAGGTGGAATTCTTCAAGGTGGACGACGAGTCCGAGCCAGCCAAAGGCATTGAAAACGCCAACAAACTCGTGCAGCGCGATAAGGTGGACGTCATTGTCGGGACGGTTCACTCAGGTGTGCAAATGGGTATCCATAAGGTAGCACGCGATTCTGGCGTGCTGAGCTTGATTCCCAATGCAGGCGTGCATGCCGCGACTCGTGGTTTGTGCGCTTTGAATGTATTCCGCACTTCCTTCACCAATTCTCAGCCAACCAAAGCGCTGGGTAAAGTGGTGGCACAAAAAGGCCACAAGCGCGTGGTCTGGATTAGCTGGAAATACGCCGCTGGGGACGAGGCGTTTGAAGGCTTTAAAGAAAGCTACCTTGCAGCGGGCGGCACGATTGTTAAAGAACTAGGTCTGCCATTTCCTAATGTCGAATTTCAAGCGCTTTTGACAGAAATTGCAGCATTGAAGCCTGATGCGGTTGCGTGCTTCTTTGCAGGCGGCGGCGCAGCTAAATTTATGAAGGATTACGCCGCTGCTGGCTTACAGGGCAAGATTCCGCTTTATGGCTCTGGCTTCTTGACTGAAGGCGTGTTGGACGCGGCAGGTCCCGCCGCCAACGGCGTGACGACGACGCTGCATTACAGCGATTCGCTCGATACACCGCGCAACAAGGCCTTCCGCCTTGCCTATGCCAAGCAATACAAAATGCAGCCCGATGTGTACGCCGTACAAGGTTACGACACGGGTCTCTTACTGATTCAAGGTGCGAACGCCGTCAAAGGTGATTTGACCAATAAAGCCCCTCTCTATAAGGCAATGCAAGACGCTGCGATTGACAGCCCGCGTGGCAAATGGACGATGAGCGCTGCACACAATCCCGTACAAGACATCTATTTGCGCGTGGTGAAAGATAAAGAAAACAAGGTGCTAGGTATTGCGGCCAAGGCGCTGTCGGACTCTGGCACTGGTTGCAAATTAGCTTAATTTAGCCTTACTCACAATGACTTCTCGGATTTTATGAATACCACTCGCCGTCAACTTTTATCATCTAGTTTTGCATTAGTAGGAGCAGCGACAAGCAGCTTTGCACCTCTCAGTGCGAAGGCGCAAACCCCAACAACAAAGCTTCGCGTAGGGTTTATGTTGCCCTATACAGGCACGTTTGCGCAATTAGGCGTAGCGATTGAAAACGGCTTCTACCTTGGTTTGAAAGAACTTGGCGGAAAAATTGGCGGGCGCGAAGTTGAGTTCTTTAAAGTGGATGACGAGTCCGATCCGTCCAAAGCCATTGAAAATGCGGGCAAGCTTGTGCAGCGCGACAAGGTCGATGTGCTTGTAGGCTCAGTGCATTCAGGTGTGCAATTGGGCATTCAAAAAGTAGTGCGCGAAAGCGGTACGCTCTCGATCATCCCGACAGCCGCCTTGCATGCAGCGACGCGCTCGTTATGCGCGCCCAATGTATTTCGCACCTCCTACACCAGCTACCAGCAAACCTACGCACTGGGCTCGGCCTTGCTAGCTAAGGGCTTAAAGAAAGTCGTTTGGATTTCTTGGAAATACACCGCTGGCGAAGAGATGTTAGAGGGCTTTCGCGAGGGCTTTGTACCAAAAGGCGGCGTGATTACCAAGGAGCTGTGGGCACCTTTCCCTAGCGTTGAGTTTCAAGCGCTGCTGACCGAAATTGCTGCCCTCAAACCCGACGCCGTCGCTTGCTTTTTTGCAGGTGCAGGTGCTGCTAAGTTTATGAAAGACTACGCCGCATCGGGACTCAAAAATAAGATTCCACTCTACGGCGCAGGCACGTTGACCGAAGGCACGCTAGAAGCAGCAGGTGCAGCCGCTGAGGGCGTTGTGACCACGATGCATTACAGCGATTCGCTGGATACACCTAAGAATAAAGCTTTCCGCCTTGCCTATGCCTTACAGTTCAAAATGCAACCCGATGTGTACGCGGTGCAAGGCTATGACACGGCATATTTGCTGGCAAAAGGCGCAGCCGCTGTGGGCGGTGATTTCAGCAAAAAAGCGATGCTCTACAAAGCAATGGAAGTCGCCGTCATTGATAGCCCACGCGGAAAATGGAAGATGAGCCCTTCGCACAACGTCGTACAAGACATCTACCTGCGCGTTGTTAAAAACGGTGAAAACAAAGTGCTAAGTCTTGCTATTAAAGGGCTTGCTGATCCTGGCACGGGCTGCAAGATGGCCGCAGTATAAAAATGTGCTCCAGTGGACTTAGCAACTTTTTTTATTCAGCTACTCAATAGCGTTCAATACGGCTTACTCCTCTTCATGCTGGCAGCGGGTTTGACGCTGATTTTTGGCATCATGGGCGTGGTCAATTTGGCACATGGCAGCTTTTATATGCTGGGGGCTTACCTTGCGTATGCACTAAGCGGGCTTTTGGGTAGCCTCACCTTAGCCATCCTAGTTGGCACGCTGCTCTCGGTGGTGTTTGGTTTGGCGCTGGAGTGGCTCTTGTTTCGTCACTTCTACGAGCGCGATCATCTCGATCAGGTGCTTTTAACCTTTGGGTTGATTTACATTTTTGAAGAGCTACGCTCCATGCTATGGGGTGACGATGTGCACGGCGTGGCGATTCCCGAACTGCTATCAAGTTCAATTCCGCTGACCGACACCCTCTCGTATCCTGTCTATCGCTTGGCGATGTCAGGCGTTTGTGTGGCATTGGCTTTGGGGCTGTATTGGCTGATTAGCAAAACCAAACTAGGCATGAAGATTCGCGCTGGTGCATTCAATAGCCCAATGGCCGAAGCGCTCGGCATCAACATCAAACTGATTCACGCCGTGGTGTTTGCGCTAGGCGTCGCTCTGGCATCAGTCGCAGGCATGATTGCCGCGCCCGTTAGCAGCGTCTATCCAGGCATGGGATCGAGTGTGCTCATCATGTGCTTTGTGGTGGTGGTGATTGGTGGCATTGGCTCGGTACGCGGCGCGCTGATTGCTGCGCTCTTGGTGGGTTTTGTGGACACCTTTGGTAAGGTACTGCTACCGTCCATTTCGGGGATGCTGGTGTATATCTTGATGGCTGCCGTTTTGCTGTGGAAGCCTGAGGGATTATTCAAAGCATGAATGCCGTATGAGCACATTAAAAGCCAATTTAGAAATCTTACCTAAAGGGCTGCAAGCCACACTGGTCGTGGCTTTGCTCTGCCTTGTCGCCTTCCCCTTTATCTCCGATTCTTTGGGGTCTGATTTTTACAAAGAAATGGTCACGCGGATGATGATCCTCGCCATCTTTGCCATGAGCCTCGATTTGCTGCAAGGCGTGACGGGACTGGTCTCGCTAGGCCACGCAGCCTACTTTGGCCTCGCGGGTTATGCCCTCGCCTTCCTCACGCCCGAAGGCGCGGCGGTCAGTCTTTGGTGGACGCTTCCACTTGCGGTGCTCGCCTCTAGCTTAGCGGCACTCATCATTGGATTTTTTGTGGTGCGCACGCACGGCATCTACTTCATCATGGTGACGATGGCGTTTGCACAAATGGTGTACTTCTTATTTTTTGACAACAAAGTGCTAGGTGGCTCGGACGGGCTGTACATCAACTTCAAGCCCAGCACCGCTATTTTTGGCGTTCAGACATTTGATTTAGACAACAAGAATCATTTTTACTATTTCACGCTGGTGATGATGCTATTTGTCTACGTCATCCTACGAAAACTGCTTTGGAGCCCCACGGGGCGTGCCTTAGCGGGCATTCGTCTCAATGAGCACCGTATGCGTGCTATGGGCTACGGCACATTCAAATACAAATTGACTGCGTTCACGATTGCAGGCGGATTAGCGGGTTTGGCAGGGTATTTGTACGGCGCGCAAAGCGGCTTTGTCAACCCCGAGCTGATGGGCTTTCACATGAGTGCCCACGCCATCATGATGTTGGTTTTAGGTGGTATGGGTAACTTTGCGGGCGCGATTGTGGGCGCGTTTAGTTTTGAGATCTTGCTCTCGCTCTTCAAAGATTTACCTAATAGTTTGGGCAAACATTGGCAACTATGGATGGGTACTTTTATCGTCCTCATCGTCATCTTTGCGCCACGTGGTTTGATGGGACTGTGGGAGAAAAAGCATGGCTAATATGCCCCAGCACGTCTTGCTACGAGCCAAAAATATGACCAAACGCTTTGGCGGCTTGGCGGCGGTGAACGATGTTTCGATTGATCTGGTACGCGGGCAAATCCACGCTGTGATTGGCCCCAACGGCGCAGGCAAATCCACACTCACCCATTTACTGTCGGGCGATCTGCCACTCACGTCTGGCAATATCCACCTAGACAACGTGGACATCACGGGCTGGTCGATGGAGCGCATCTCTCGAGGGGGACTTGGACGCAGCTTCCAAAAGACGAATGTGTTTTTACCCCTCTCGGTTTTTGAAAATGTTCTTTTGGCATCGCACTTCAACTTGGCGCAAACCAAGCAAGCCATTGAGCTTGCAAAGCTTGTGCAGCACACGCACACCGTCGCATCAAACATGAGCCACGGCGAGCAGCGTCAGCTAGAGATCGCCATGTGCTTAGCAGGAAACCCGCGAGTCCTATTGCTGGACGAGCCACTGGCGGGCATGGGTACACAAGAGGCCCAACGCATGATTGAGCTCTTGCAAGGTCTTAAAGCCAGTCACGCGATTCTTTTGGTTGAACACGACATGGATGCAATCTTCGCCCTTGCGGATGTGCTAACTGTGATGGTGGATGGGCGCGTTATCGCAACAGGCACACCAGCGGCGATTCGCGCGGACGCAAGCGTTCAAGCGGCCTACCTCGGAGAAGAGCATGATTAATGTTCAAAACCTAAACACGTACTACGGTGCAAGTCACATTTTGCAAGGCGTGAACTTCCACGTGGCACGCGGCGAAACGATTGGCCTGATGGGCAGAAATGGCATGGGCAAGAGCACGCTGCTTAAGTCCATCATGGGACTCATCAAAGCGCCAGCAGGACGCGTGACGGGCAAAGTAGAGGTCATTGGCAAAGACATGGTCAATGCCGCACCCTACAAAATCGCACAACTGGGCATTGCTTATGTGCCCGAAGGACGTGGCATCTTTGGTAATTTGAGCGTGACAGAGAACCTTGTGATGGCAGCTCGCGCGGGTAAATCAGAAGCCGCTAAAGCGCGCGCAAAGGCAGGGCAAGATTGGAATTTCGACAAAGTGCTTGACACATTCCCGCGTTTGAAGGAACGTCTCACCCACGGCGGGCAACAGTTATCTGGCGGCGAGCAGCAAATGCTCACGATTGGTCGTGCACTCATGACCAACCCCGACGTGCTGATTTTGGATGAGGCCACCGAAGGACTGGCGCCGCTGATTGCCAAGGAAATTTGGCGCATCTGCGGCATCATACGCGAGACAGGCATCAGCAGTGTGATTGTTGATAAAAATTGGAAACACGTGACGCAAATTACCGATAGGAACGTCATCCTCGTCAAAGGACAGGTTGTGTTTGATGGGGCTACGGCTAGCCTGCTTGGGCAGCCAGAACTGCTGGCTCAACATCTTGGGGTCTAATAGACGGATGACTGAACTCAAAAAATCCGACCAAAATTTAGTATGGCTTGACTGCGAAATGACGGGACTTGATGCCGATAAAGAGCGTCTCTTAGAGATCGCCGTCATCGTTACCAGCCCAGATTTGGCAGTGCGTATCGAAGGACCCGTGTTCGTGATCCACCAATCCGACGAACTGCTTGGCAAGATGGATAAGTGGAATCAAGGTACGCATAAAAAAAGTGGCCTCATTGATAAAGTAAAAGCATCCACAACAACAGAAGAAGAAGCGCAAACAGCTCTCCTTAAATTCATTGGCAAATACGTCGGCAAAAGCAAATCGCCCTGCTGCGGCAATACCATTAGCCAAGACCGTAAATTTTTAGTGAAATACATGCCCAAGTTAGACGCATATTTTCACTATCGCAACATTGATGTGAGTACGCTCAAAGAGCTTGCGGCACGTTGGGCTCCCGCTGTCAAAGATGCGTTTAAGAAGGCGCAAAAGCACACGGCGCTAGCGGATGTGCATGAGTCGATTGAGGAGCTTGTGCACTATCGTGAGCATTTTTTAAAGCTTTGATTTAATGCCAAAATTTTTTGTATACACTTAAAAATCACTTGGCGCTACACTCTCCTTTTAGCTGTTAACCGCTAGCCAAGTGCGGATCAACTAAAAATCCACGATCAGCAGATTTCCCAAAAAACCAGCGTTTTTGGGCGTTTCCCACAAGGCCAGCCGCACTCTTTTTTGGAGTTCACTGATGCCCTCTATTTCCCCTGAAACTGCCCTCTCGGCCTCGCTCGCCGATTTACTCGCCTCCAAGTTTCCTCCCGCTATTCTTGCTCTTGCCGACGGGACTGTTTTTGTCGGTCAGTCTATCGGATGTGCAGCTCACACCGTTGGCGAAATCGTCTTTAACACCTCGATGACGGGTTACCAAGAAATCTTGACCGATCCCAGCTATTGTCAGCAAATCGTCACCCTAACCTATCCACACATCGGCAGCTACGGCATCAATACACAAGACGTCGAGTCCAACAAGGTCTATGCCGCAGGTCTCATCATCAAAGATTTGCCTCTCATCGCATCCAACTTCAGAAGCACGCAAAGCCTGAATGATTATTTGATTGAAGCCAAAACCGTAGCAATCAGTAATATCGATACGCGCCAACTCACGCGCCACCTAAGGACGCACGGCGCGCAAAACGGCTGCATCATGGGCTTAACTGCTGGCACGGTTGTCACGCAAGCTCATATTGAGCAAGCCATCGCATTGGCAAAGGCAGCGCCCAGTATGTCAGGGCTCGATTTGGCCAAGGTCGTCAGCACCAAAACCACATTTGAGTGGGCGCAAACGGAATGGGCGTTATTTGGCGCAAACAACAAACCAAACTTTGGCACACAAGCAGCACCTCAATTTCATGTTGTCGCCTACGACTTTGGCGTGAAGCACAACATCCTGCGAATGCTGGCTAGCCGAGGCTGCCGTGTGACTGTCGTGCCTGCGCAAACATCAGTCGCCGATGTGCTCGCTTTAAAACCAAACGGGGTTTTCCTCTCTAACGGCCCTGGTGACCCAGAGCCATGCGAATACGCAGTCAATGCCGCAGCAGCCCTTATGCAGAGCGGCTTACCGCTGTTCGGCATTTGCCTTGGCCACCAAATTATGGCGCTTGCAAGCGGCGCAAAAACCTTCAAAATGAAATTCGGTCACCACGGCGCAAACCATCCTGTGAAGGACTTGGCAACAGGACACGTCGCTATCACCAGCCAAAACCACGGCTTTGCGGTGGACGAAAAAACATTGCCTGCGAATCTAAAACCCACACACATTAGCCTCTTTGATGGCACGCTACAAGGCATTGAGCGCACAGACTGCCCTGCGTTTAGCTTTCAAGGTCACCCCGAGGCCAGCCCAGGACCGCAAGACATCGGCACGCTATTTGACAAATTCATTGCCATGATGGCAAGCAAAAACTAAAAGAAGAGCAACGAAATGAAAAGAACAGATCTTCAAACCATCCTCATCATTGGCGCGGGTCCCATCATCATTGGGCAGGCTTGCGAGTTTGACTACTCGGGCGTGCAGGCCTGCAAAGCCCTCCGAGAAGAGGGTTACCGCGTGGTGCTGATTAACAGCAATCCAGCGACCATCATGACCGACCCCGCCACGGCGGACGTCACTTACATCGAGCCGATTACGTGGCAGACAGTCGAAAAAATTATCGCGATTGAAAAACCTGATGCGATTTTGCCAACGATGGGCGGACAAACGGCGCTCAACTGCGCACTAGATTTGTGGCACAACGGCGTGTTAGAGAAATATATGGGCGCGGCCACTGGCAAGCCTGTGGAGCTGATTGGCGCAACGCCTGAGGCGATTGACAAGGCCGAAGATCGCCTCAAGTTTAAAGATGCGATGACGAAGATTGGCCTTGGTTCAGCTCGCTCTGGCATTGCACACACCATGGACGAGGCTTGGGGTGTGCAAAAAACGCTGGGCTTCCCCACGGTGATTCGCCCTAGTTTTACGCTAGGCGGCACGGGCGGAGGCATTGCCTATAACGCGGAAGAGTTTGAGACGATTTGCAAGCGCGGCTTAGAAGCTTCGCCGACCAACGAACTCTTGATTGAAGAGTCGCTCTTGGGCTGGAAAGAGTACGAGATGGAAGTGGTGCGCGATAAGGCGGACAACTGCATCATCGTGTGTTCGATTGAAAACTTAGACCCCATGGGCGTGCACACGGGCGACTCGATTACGGTTGCGCCTGCGCAAACGTTAACGGATAAAGAATATCAAATTTTGCGCAATGCATCGCTGGCTGTACTGCGCGAAATTGGTGTGGATACGGGTGGCTCGAACGTGCAGTTCTCTATCAACCCGAAAGATGGGCGCATGGTGGTCATTGAAATGAACCCACGCGTCAGCCGCTCTTCTGCACTGGCATCGAAAGCCACAGGATTCCCCATTGCCAAGATCGCAGCCAAGCTGGCTGTGGGCTACACATTAGACGAGCTCAAAAACGACATTACAGGTGGACAAACTCCCGCGTCGTTTGAACCGAGCATTGACTACGTCGTTACCAAAATCCCACGCTTTGCATTTGAAAAATTCCCGACTGCTGACTCGCGCCTAACCACGCAAATGAAGAGCGTCGGCGAGGTCATGGCAATGGGGCGCACCTTCCAAGAGTCGTTCCAAAAAGCACTGCGCGCGCTAGAGGTTGGTGTGGACGGTATGAACGAAAAAACACAAGACCTAGAGCTGTTAGAGCAAGAACTAGGACACCCAGGCCCCGAGCGCATTTGGTATGTGGGCGATGCCTTTGCCAAGGGTTACACGGTGGACGAAGTGTTTGCGCTCACCAAAATTGACCCTTGGTTCTTGGTACAAATCGAAGAAATTGTGAAGATTGAATTGGCTCTTGAAAAATCTAAACTCAGCGATATTGATGCGGCGCAAATGCGCACGCTCAAAATGAAAGGTTTTTCTGATCGCCGTATGGCAAAACTCTTGCAAGCCACGCCCACAGACGTTCGCGAGTATCGTCATGCCCTGAAGGTTCGTCCCGTTTACAAGCGCGTGGACACCTGCGCGGCAGAGTTTTCTACGCAAACGGCGTATTTGTATTCAACGTACGAAGTCAGCGAAACACTAGGCGTGCAAGCGGAGTGCGAAGCTGCGCCTACTAGCAAAAAGAAAATCATGGTACTGGGCGGCGGGCCTAATCGAATTGGTCAAGGCATCGAGTTTGACTATTGCTGTGTACATGCGGCACTCGCCATGCGCGAAGACGGCTACGAGACCATCATGGTCAACTGCAATCCCGAAACAGTTTCCACCGACTACGACACCAGTGATCGTCTCTACTTTGAGCCCGTGACCTTAGAAGACGTGCTGGAGATCGTGGCGATTGAAAAACCTATTGGCGTGATCGTGCAATACGGTGGGCAAACACCGCTCAAACTGGCGCTGGATTTAGAAGCCAATGGTGTGCCGATTATTGGCACGACACCCGACATGATTGACGCTGCCGAAGACCGCGAGCGTTTTCAAAAATTACTGCATAAACTAGGGCTGCTTCAGCCACCAAACGCCACGGCGCGTACCGAGCCGCAGGCCTTGGAAGCCGCATCCAGCTTGGGCTACCCGCTAGTCGTTCGCCCAAGCTATGTGCTGGGCGGACGGGCAATGGAGATCGTGCACGAGCAGCGCGACCTTGAGCGCTATATGCGCGAGGCCGTGAAAGTCAGCCACGACTCGCCCGTGCTGTTAGATCGCTTTTTAAACGATGCGATTGAGTGCGATGTGGATTGCATCCGTGACGCATCGGGCGCGACGCTGATTGGCGGCGTGATGGAGCACATCGAGCAAGCGGGCGTACACAGCGGCGACTCGGCGTGTTCGTTGCCGCCGTATTCACTCTCACGCGAAACAGTTGCCGAGATCAAACGTCAAACCGTGGCAATGGCTGGCGCTTTGAACGTGGTGGGTTTGATGAATGTGCAGTTCGCTATTCAACACCGCGGTGGCAACGATGTGATCTATGTGCTGGAAGTCAACCCACGCGCCAGCCGCACCGTGCCGTTTGTCAGCAAGGCAACGGGCATTCAACTAGCGAAGGTGGCGGCACGCTGCATGGCAGGCCGAACGCTCACCGAGCAAGGCATCACCCGTGAGGTGACACCGCCCTACTTCAGTGTGAAAGAAGCGGTATTCCCCTTCGTCAAGTTCCCAGGCGTAGATACCATTCTTGGGCCAGAGATGAAATCGACAGGCGAAGTGATGGGCGTGGGCGATACCTTTGGCGAAGCGTTCATCAAAAGTCAAATTGGCGCAGGAACTCGTATTCCACGTGCCACAGACGCAGTGAAAACCGTCTTTATGACGGTTAAAAACAACGACAAACCGCGTGCGGTCAAAGTCGCCAAAGCCTTACTGAATATGGGTTTCGATCTTGTCGCCACAGGTGGAACGCAAGCGGCCATTGCCGCAGCAGGCTTGCCATGCGCTTTGGTAAACAAAGTGGCGCAGGGACGTCCACACGTCGTGGATAGCATCAAAAATAATCAGATTTGTTTGGTCATTAATACCGTGGAAGAAAAACGCAATGCGATTAGCGACTCACGCGCGATTCGTGTCAGCAGCTTGCTAGCGAGAGTGACAACCTTCACCACCATCGCAGCCGCTGAAGCCGCAGTCGATGGTATGAAGTACCTTGATAACCTTGGCGTGATTTCAGTACAGGACATGCATGGGCGTTTGGTGAAATAGAATCACCCCCCTATGACATCTAGTACCTACCCCATTACAAAAAACGGCGCAGAGAAACTCAAAGCCGAGCTCATCAACCTTAAGACCAAAGAGCGCCCTGCGGTCATTAACGCGATTTCTGAGGCACGCGCTCAAGGTGACTTGTCTGAGAACGCGGACTATGACGCGGCCAAAGAGCGCCAAGGTTTTATCGAGGGACGCATCAAAGACATTGAGGGCAAGCTAGGTGCAGCCTCCGTGATTAGCCCTGCCGAATTGGATGCAGGTGGGCGCGTGGTGTTTGGCGCGACGGTTGAGCTGGAAGACGAAGATAGCGGTGCCGAGGTCAAGTATCAAATCGTGGGCGAAGACGAAGCCGACATCAAGCTGGGACTCATCAATTTTTCTTCACCGATCGCACGTGCGTTGATTGGCAAAAACGAAGGTGATAGCGTGGCAGTCGTTACGCCTAGTGGCACCAAGCATTATGAGATTGTGGCTGTGCGCTACGTTTAAACCGCCAATTGAGTCAATTCATTGACATTCCCGATAGTTGTCATGCGCCAAGCCATATCTATCAAGGCCTGCGCCTTAACCGTCCCCAGTACCTCATCTGCTTGTGAGTGAAATTTAGCTTCTAAATCTTTGTCACTCATCGGACGCTCTAGCGAGCCAATGGCGTGCTCAATCACCACATGAATTTGCCTGCCGTCTTTTAAAACAGCGGTCACGTCTGCACCCGCTTCGTCGATGCCATCTGTCACTACCGCATTCACCTTGGCACGCATCGCAAGAACGTCTGGACGATTCACTACCGCATCGCTGTATTCGGGCTCACCTGCTTGTCCAAAAATCAGCGCAACTGCGCAGCAGTGGTACACGCTGAACTTGCCCTCTAGGCCAATCGTTGGCGTTTTTTTGCCCATCAGCTCCAACACTAACGAGTGAACTTTCAGCTCCAAGCTCTCAACGTCTTCAGGCTTCACGCCTAGGTTTTTAAGCTGCACACACGCATCCATGCTGGGCTGCGAGACGATGCCGCAGGCGAAGGGCTTGTAGGTGTTAAAGGAAATTTCGAATCGTTTACCCAGTTCGTCGGTAATTTCGTTCCAGTTGAATTGCGGCGCAGCGACTTGAATGAAGCCGCGTGGTGCTTCTAACGCACGAACGCTAGATGTGAAACCCTGCTGTGCCATCAAAGCCGCCATCAAGCCCGTGCGTGCCGCTGCACCCGGGTGTAGCGGCTTACTCATCGTGCCGAATTGCTCACGCAATCCCACAGGCTGCGACGCGGCAATGCCAAGCGCCATCATGGTTTGCTGCACATCGAGCTTAAGCAATCTGCTGCAAGCAGCCGCAGCGCCCAGCATGCCCGTAGAGCCCGTGATATGCCAGCCCTTGTCGTAGTGCGTCGGGTACATGCAATTGCCCACGCGGCAAGCCACATCAATGCCGATGATGAGCGCGTCAATCACGGCAGCGCCGCTAAGACATTTGAGTTCCGCCAGTGGCAAGAGTGCCGATGCCACAGGTCCAGCAGGATGAATCACCGTCTTCAAATGCGTGTCGTCAAAGTCAAACGTATGCGAGCTAATGCCATTGATGAGAGCTGCATTGGCAATATCGACCCTCTCCGAACGCCCTAGCAGCGTGGCTTGCGGGGCAGGTTGCAAGATTTGTGCAGCAGCCAATGCGGCGCTTGGCGCTTCGTGATGCGACGCGCCGACCGCACAGCCAAGCCAGTTAAAGAAAGTGCGCTCGCCTTCGTGCTGAACTTTTGCATCCCAACCACCATTCTCAAAATTCGGATGATTGACGATGAACTCCGCAAGAATTTTGGTGACTGCGGGTGGATTGTGATCTGCGATGACTTTGGTATTGGTTGCCATGTTTTGGGTTTTCTTCGTGGTTTAATTTTTAGTCGAGTTGAATATTTTTCTCTTTAGCAAGCTTTGTCCAGCGAGCTACATCTTCTTTCATGAATGTCCCGAAAGCCTCGCTGGTCATGGCTTGTGGCTCGATGGCTTCAATGGCTAGCTTCTCACGCATATCGGGTGCTTGCAATGTTTTGGCTAGGCTCTCGTTCAAAATCTTCACGACTGCGGGCGGCATATTGGCAGGACCAACCACGCCATACCACTGCTGCGCGTCAAAGCCTTTAAGGCCTAGCTCGTCGAGTGTCGGAACGTCTTTGAGTTGCGGATGACGCATCCGTCCCGTCACAGCCAACGCCCTGATTCGCCCACTGCGCAGATGTGGCATAGCGGCAGCAAGACCTGGAAACATGGCCTGCGTCTGGCCACCAATCAAATCGGTAAACGATGGCGCAATGCCACGATACGGAATGTGAACCATGAAGGTATTGGTTTGGCTTTTCAGTAGCTCCATCGACAAATGCGTGAGCGACCCCTGCCCTGCCGAGCCATAACTGACGTGGCCTCGGTTGGCGTTGAGATAGGCTAGGAACTCTTTAAAAGTCTTCACTGGCAAATTGCTGTTAACGACCAGCACATTGGGCGTGCCGCCAATCATGCCAATCGGGGTGAAGTCGCGGATGGGGTCATAAGGCAGCTTGCGCGTGGCAGGCGATGTGCCATGCGTGGCCACATAACCCTGCATCAGCGTATAACCATCAGGCGCGGCCTTCGCGGTGTTTTGCGAGGCAATCACGCCCCCGCCGCCGCCTTGGTTATCCACCACAAAGGTTTGATTCAGCACTTTTCCCCAGCGTTCAGTCACGGTACGTCCAACGGTATCCGAGCCACCGCCAGCCGCGACGGGCACGATGTAGCGAATGGGTTTATTGGGATAAGGGTTTTGAGCGCTAGTAGATGCGCTAAGCACCGCCAGCGCCGCAAGAATTAATAATGATTTGAATGTGTTTTCCATGAATTTATCGTAGCCTAAAATCTAAGGTTCATTTTTCAATTTGTCTCTCACATTTACTATGGCAACCCCAGCAAAACTAAAACCTAAAAAAGTCGTCCTAGCTTATTCAGGCGGACTCGATACCTCCATCATTCTCAAATGGCTGCAAGACGAATATCAATGCGAAGTGGTGACATTTACTGCTGACATTGGCCAAGGCGAAGAGATTGAACCAGCACGCGCCAAGGCGATCAAGATGGGTATTAAGCCTGAGAACATTTACATCGAAGATCTACGCGAAGAGTTTGTGCGTGATTTCGTCTTCCCCATGTTCCGCGCTAATGCGCTGTACGAAGGCGAATACTTGCTGGGCACGTCGATTGCGCGTCCCTTGATTGCCAAGCGTTTGGTTGAGATTGCCAAAAAAACCAAGGGTGACGCCATTAGCCACGGCGCAACGGGCAAGGGCAACGATCAAGTGCGTTTTGAGCTAGGCGCTTACGCCCTGATGCCCGACGTCAAAGTGATTGCGCCTTGGCGTGAGTGGGAACTCTCTAGTCGCGAGTCCATGCTGGCGTATGCCGACAAGCACGGCATTCCTGTTGACTTTAAAAAGCGTAAGGGCGGTGCGCCGTATTCGATGGATGCGAACTTACTGCATATCAGCTACGAAGGCGGTATTTTGGAAGACCCGAATTTCGCGCCAGAAGACAGCATGTGGCGCTTAACAAATTCGCCAGAAAAAGCACCAGGCAAGCCCCAAATCGTAGAACTCACTTATGCTAAGGGCGACATTGTGGCGGTTGACGGCGTAAAAATGAGTCCAGCGACAGTGCTCACGCATCTCAATACGGTTGCAGGCAAGCATGGCATTGGTCGCTTAGACAAAGTTGAAAATCGCTTTGTCGGCATGAAGTCACGCGGCTGCTACGAAACCCCTGGCGGCACGGTGCTGCTGGCGGGTCACCGCGCGATTGAGTCGATCACACTAGACCGCGAAGTTCTGGCACTGAAAGACGATTTGATGCCGCGCTATGCGCGCTTGGTGTACAACGGCTTTTGGTTCAGCCCAGAGCGCGAGCTGCTGCAAGGTTTAATTGATGCGTCGCAAGCGACCGTGAACGGCATCGTGCGCCTCAAGCTTTACAAAGGCACGATTATGTGCGTAGGCCGCGAGAGCAAAACCGATAGCTTGTTCGACATGAAAATTTCTACATTTGACGACGATGGCGGTGCCTACAACCAAGCCGATGCGGGTGGGTTTATCAAGCTGAACGCATTGCGCCTGCGTATTGCGGGTAACTTGAAAGCAGAACGTGCAGCAGCAACAAAAGCAAAAGCCACAAAAACAAAATCGAAAGCTAAAAAATGACAACCGACATTATTCACAACGTCAACATCACCACAAAAGCCAACGTTTACTTTGACGGTAAATGCGTGAGCCACAGCTTTACGCAAGCGGATGGCACAAAAAAATCGGTTGGTGTGGTGTTGCCATCTACATTGACTTTCAATACAGGTGCAGCGGAAATCATGGAATGCACAGGTGGCTCTTGTGAGTACAAACTCAAGGGCTCGGATGTGTGGGTAACGTCTGGCGTTGGTGAGAAATTTTCAGTGCCAGCAAACTCTAGCTTTGATATCAAAGTGGCGACGAGCTATCACTACGTCTGCCATTTTGGTTAATGACGCGGTTATCTCAATTAGGCAAAGAATTTCTTCAATTTATCACCCCATGACTCCTCATTAGGCGAATGCTTGGCGCCGCCTTTTTTGAGTGATTCATCCAGCTCTTTCATCAGCTTGCGTTGATGCTCGGTGAGTTTGACGGGTGTCTCGACCTGCACATGGCAATACAAATCGCCAGGGTATGAACCGCGCAAGCCCTTGATGCCTTTGCCCTTCAATCGGAAGGTCTTGCCGTGCTGCGTGCCATCTGGAATGTCAATACCCGCTTGGCCTGCCAAGGTGGGGACTTGAATTTCACCTCCCAGCGCAGCGGTTGTCATAGACACCGGCACTTCGCAGTGCAGATCGTCGCCTTCGCGTTCAAAAATTTCGTGTTTTTTAACACGAATCTCAATATACAAATCACCCGCTGGGCCGCCGTTAGTGCCAGGCTCACCGTTACCCGTCGAGCGAATGCGCATGCCGTCGTCGATGCCTGCTGGCACTTTGACTTCTAGGGTTTTATTGTTTTTAATCTTGCCAATGCCGTGGCACGATACACACGGATCGGGGATGATCTTGCCGGTGCCACGGCACTGCGGACAGGTTTGCTGCACGCTAAAAAAGCCTTGGCGCATTTGCACTTGACCTTGACCATGACAAGTGGTGCACTGTATCGGCTTGGTACCAGGCTTCGCGCCTGAGCCGTGGCAAGTGGAGCACTCATCCCAACTAGGGATGCGGATTTGCGCATCCTTACCAGCAGCCGCTTCTTCTAGCGTGATCTCCATCGCATAGCTGAGATCATTCCCGCGATAAACCTGCTGACCGCCGCCCCTTCGTTGCTGCCCAAACACATCGCCAAAGATGTCACCAAAAGCTTCAGAAAAGCCACCAAAACCTTGTCCACCGCCGCCGCCCATGCCACGGTTAGGGTCCACGCCTGCATGTCCGTATTGGTCGTAAGCCGCACGCTTGTCAGGGTCGGACAGCATCTCATAGGCTTCTTTCACCTCTTTAAATTTCCCCTCCGCTGTGGTATCGCCTTGATTGCGGTCAGGGTGATACTTCATCGCCATCTTGCGATAAGATTTTTTGATGTCCTCGTCAGATGCGTTTTTAGGAACATCGAGGATTTGGTAAAAGTCGCGCTTGGTCGCCATAGAAAAAGATTCGTTTAATTGTTATTTTGAAGAAGAAGATTCGCTCACGATTTTTTCGATGCGCTTATTTGGAATGAACCACATGACGGCCACAGACACAAAAATGACGAATGAAATACCCGTGTGCCAATACGCAAAAGCACTCGCTAACGCGTAGAGCACCAATGAGTAATTACCTTTATGAAAAATGGTAAGACGGTCACCTAATAGATGATCTTCGTGGTTGGCCGCGCGAATCGCTTTAACTAGCATGTCGTAGGCAACGCCTGACATGAAGGCCACGCCGCCGTATACAGCTACAGGATTTTTCGCAAAATGATTCTCGCCCATCCAAGCCGTGACGAAGGGCACAAGCGACATCCAAAAAAGTAAATGCAAATTAGCCCACATCACCCGAGCCGTCACACGTTTAACCAAATGCACTAAGTGATGATGATTCGCCCAATAAATACCCACAAACACAAAGCTGAGCACATAGCTCACAAACACGGGCCACAGCTTGTGCAAGTCCGCCCAATCAGCACCATGCGGCACCTTCATCTCCAACACCATGATGGTGATGATGATCGCAATCACGCCATCACTAAAAGCTTCTAAGCGAGTTTTGTTCATGGTATTTCTTTAAAAACGAAACGCTCAACGGCTAAATCAATAGCTGATGAGCGTAGCGTGGGATGAAAATTGATTAACCTTTTTTTACTTCTTTCACTTCGGCATCTACCACATTGTCGTCTTTGGCTTTGGCTGCCGCCGCATCAGGCCCCGGTGCTGCACCACCTGCTGCGCCTTGCGCTGCAGCCTGCGCCGCTTGTTCGGCTTGCATATCAGCATACATTTTTTCACCTAGCTTTTGGCTAGAGAGCTCTAACGCCGCTTGCGCTTTTTCGATCTCGGCTTTGTCTTCGCTGGCGAGCACCGCTTCCAAGTCTTTCAGACCAGCTTCAATTTTTTCTTTATCCGCAGCATCTAATTTTTCACCGTACTCAGCCAAAGATTTTTTCGTGCTGTGAATCAGCGCATCCGCTTGGTT
Source organism: Comamonadaceae bacterium (assembly GCA_025352965.1). GTDB lineage: Bacteria > Pseudomonadota > Gammaproteobacteria > Burkholderiales > Burkholderiaceae_C > JASGCK01. Next base: position 2,680 of record JANXRP010000109.1, on the reverse strand, counting down.
ACGGGCTTGAATCAGCTCCAATTTTTTCTTGTCGTCTTCGGCATTCAATTCCGCGTCTTTCACCATTTTTTGGATCTCTTCTTCGGTCAAACCTGAGTTCGCTTTGATGGTGATTTTGTTTTCTTTGCCCGTGCCTTTGTCTTTAGCGCCCACGTGCAAAATACCGTTCGCGTCAATATCAAAACTCACTTCAATTTGCGGTGTGCCACGCGCTGCTGGTGGAATACCCTCTAAGTTGAATTCACCCAAGAGTTTGTTGACAGACGCCATTTCGCGCTCGCCTTGGAACACCTTGATCGTCACCGCAGGCTGGTTATCGTCCGCCGTGGAGAACGTCTGCGCATGTTTAGTAGGGATCGTTGTGTTTTTGGTGATCATCTTGGTCATCACACCGCCCAATGTCTCGATGCCAAGCGAGAGCGGAGTCACGTCCAAGAGAAGCACGTCCTTGCGGTCACCAGACAGCACCTGACCTTGAATCGCTGCACCAACGGCCACGGCTTCGTCGGGGTTCACGTCTTTGCGTGGGTCTTTGCCAAAAAAGGCTTTGACTGCCTCTTGCACCTTGGGCATACGCGTCATGCCGCCCACCAAGATGATGTCGTGGATATCGCCAACGGCAACGCCAGCATCTTTAATCGCCATGCGGCAAGGTGCAATGGTTCGCTCGATCAAATCTTCGACCAGCTGCTCCAACTTGGCGCGGTTGAGCTTCATGTTCAAGTGTTTAGGGCCCGATGCGTCCACCGTGATGTACGGCAAGTTGATTTCGGTTTGCGAGCTGCTAGATAGTTCAATCTTCGCTTTTTCAGCCACATCCTTGAGACGCTGCAGTGCCAGCACGTCTTTGGACAGATCAACGCCTGAATCACGTTTGAACTCGGCAATGATGAAGTCGATGATGCGCTGATCAAAGTCTTCGCCGCCCAAGAAAGTGTCGCCGTTAGTCGATAAAACTTCAAATTGCTTTTCACCATCGACATCAGCGATTTCGATGATGGACACATCAAACGTACCGCCGCCAAGGTCATACACGGCAATCTTGCGATCGCCTTTTTCGTGTTTGTCGAGGCCGAAAGCGAGTGCTGCAGCGGTTGGCTCGTTGATGATGCGCTTAACGTCCAAGCCCGCAATACGACCTGCATCTTTAGTCGCTTGACGCTGGGCATCGTTAAAGTACGCAGGCACGGTAATGACGGCCTCAGTCACTTCTTCGCCGAGGTAATCCTCAGCCGTTTTTTTCATTTTGCGCAAAATGTCCGCACTGACTTGCTGAGCTGACAATTTTTTGCCGCGCACTTCGACCCATGCATCACCGTTATCGGCTGGCACGATGGTATAGGGCATGAGGCCGATGTCTTTTTGGACTTCTTTTTCAGTGAACTTACGACCAATCAAACGCTTGATGGCGTAGAGCGTGTTCTTGGGGTTGGTGACCGCTTGATTTTTAGCGGGTGCGCCAACGCGAATTTCACCGTCTTCCATGTACGCCACGATAGACGGCGTGGTACGAGCGCCTTCAGCGTTTTCAATCACCTTAGTCGTGTTGCCCTCCATAACGGAGACACATGAGTTGGTGGTGCCTAAGTCGATACCAATGATTTTTGCCATGATGAGATTTCCTTTTAATTTGAATTTGAATTTGCAACCAAGTTGCGATAGGTAAGAGTTTGGGATAAACCTTAGTTTTTCAAGGGCTTATCCATTTTTTTATTTGGCAGCGGCCACCGTGACCAGCGCTGGGCGCATCACGCGATCCGCAATCGAGTAACCCTTTTGCAGCACAGCCACGATGGTGTTAGCTTCTTGCTCGGATGGCACCATGCTGATGCCTTGGTGCTTGGCTGGTTCGAACTTCTCGCCAGCAGGCGGATCGATGGCAATGACTTTATTCTTCTCTAGCGCCGATTTCAGCTGCCTTAAAGTCGCTTCGCTGCCTTCGCGGATTTGCTCTGCGGTGGCGTCTTTGAGTGCTAAACCCGCTTCTAAACTATCCAGCACAGGTAGCAATGACTCAGCAAAGCTCTCAATACCAAACTTGCGGGCTTTAGAGACATCCTCTTCGGCACGGCGACGGGCGTTTTGCACATCGGCTGCGGCGCGGAGCATCTGATCTTTCAGACCTTCGGCTTGCGCTTTCAGTATGACGATTTCGCCGAGCGCCTGGGATAATTCGTCCACAGGACTGTCTTGTTGCAAATCAGCAGCAAGTTGATCTTCTGGCGACAGCGGATTAGGTGCTTGATCTTCGGGATTTTTGGGTTCAGACATAACGAATACAGGATTTAAAAATTGATAACCCTACCGAAGTAGGGTTAATAACGCACATTTCAAGAGCATGGTCGCTACAAGGACAACCACTCATTGTAATTCGAGCCTCTTTTAAGGGGCTGTTGACAGGCTCTGCCATTAAAGCAAAGCAGCACTGGAGAGCATGTCACGCGTCTATTACGGCATCGTGTCTACTTACGAGAGTCCAAGTGCATTTACATAAGGGTATCTCACAGGTCAAAAATGCCTTGCATCAGTTATATTTACGAGTTGTATTAGTACTGCTCTCGGAGAATATCAATGATTTTTTTACTCAAATTCGCCAAATGGATGGACTATGTGTCCGAAAAATTCGGCAGCTTGGCCTCATGGGCGGTTTTGCTAGCTGCACTCATATCCGCCGGCAACG
>JANXRP010000073.1 GCA_025352965.1 Comamonadaceae bacterium | reverse complement strand
CTCGGGTTTACTTGCATTCTTTTCAGCGAGATAGTCATCCCAGCGCTTAGCCCCCTTTCCTTTTATTCCTTGGCCACCTCGATTGCATGTTGTGCAAGCAGGAACAATATTCTTAGGAATATTTAGCCCTTTATCTGTTATATTTCTTGGAACAACATGATCCCAGTCGTAATTACCTTTGACAGTTCCTAATGGGAATATTTTTAATTTTTCCTCACAATAAGCACATTTAAGTTTGAAGTGTTTAAGAATTTCTTTCTTGTCGGCATCAGTCGGTTTTGTCAGATTTTGTTGTTTCGCATATTCATTTAGGAATCGTCGCACGACTGCCCCACCAACCTGCGCTACTGTCTTGCCTTTCATCGTGCTCATTTCGCCAACGCCTTAAGCGCCAATTTAATTCCCTCGCTCACCCCCACATCGGCGGGCAGCGCCTTAAGCGCCAATCCTGCATCGCGGTCAGAGTAGCCCAGCGCCACTAGCGCTTGCATGATGTCGCTTTGGCTGTCGTTAGCAATGCTTGTGCCGCCATCCACCAGAGCATCACCCAGCTTGCCTTTTAGCTCTAACAGCAAGCGCTCGGCCGTCTTTTTACCGATGCCTGGAATCTTGGTAAGCCTTACCGCATCTTGCTTGGCGACCGATTGCGCGATATCGGTAACGCTCATACCACTGAGTATCGAGAGCGCTGTGCGCGGGCCTACGCCTGAAATTTTTACCAACTGCTTGAAGCCTGCTCGCTCCTCGTTCGTCGCAAACCCATAGAGCAGATGCGCGTCCTCGCGCACGATGAGATGCGTGAGTAGCGCGACCGTCTGCCCAAGCGCGGGCAGGTTATAGAAAGTGCTCATGGGCACCAGCACTTCGTAGCCCACACCGCCGCAGTCCACCAAGACTTCGGGTGGATTTTTGGCTGCCAATGTGCCCGTCAGTTTGCCTATCATTGAGTCATTCCTTATTTGTATGAGATTATCACCCGCATGATTCTTCGCCACACCTTCTCGCCGCCTACGTCGTCAAGCGCCAATCGCCGCCTTAATCACTTGTGTGGAGCGCTGGACGAGCACTTGCGAATCTTAGAGACGGCCTGTCAAGTCAAGATTGCGCACCGACATGAGCAGTTCAAAATTGACGGACTCAAAAAAGACGCAACTCGTGCGCTAGAAGTGCTGCAAGCGATGTACGAACTTGCCGATAAGCCGATTGAACCTGAGACGATTCAGCTGATGCTGGCCACAGAAGATGGCCTGCAAGCCACATTTGGCAAGGCTTCCAGCGGTGGTGGTTTAAAAAATGGCGAACTCTCCACGCGCCGCGCCGATTTGCGTGCGCGTTCGGACAACCAAGCCAACTATCTTGCCAACATTGCCGCGCACGACATTACCTTTGCTATTGGTCCTGCGGGCACGGGCAAGACCTATCTGGCGGTTGCAGCTGCCGTCGATGCCCTCACGCGAAATTCGGTGCAACGCATTGTGCTCACGCGCCCAGCGGTCGAGGCGGGCGAGAAGCTGGGCTATCTGCCAGGTGACTTGGCGCAAAAGGTCGATCCATATTTGCGACCACTTTACGACGCGCTTTACGATTTGATGGGCGCTACCAGCGTCGCCAAAGCGTTTGAGCGTGGTCAGTTAGAAATTGCGCCGCTGGCGTTTATGCGCGGTCGAACGCTCAACCATGCCTTTGTGATTTTGGACGAAGCGCAAAACACCACGCCCGAGCAAATGAAAATGTTTTTGACGCGCCTTGGCTTCGCGTCTAAGTGCGTGGTGACGGGTGACGTGAGCCAGATTGATTTGGCGGCAGGGCAAGTCAGCGGTTTGATTGACGCGGAGCGTGTGCTTAAACGCATTGATGGCATTGCAGTGACCCACTTCACCACCAGCGACGTGGTGCGCCACCCGCTAGTGGCCCGAATTGTGGACGCGTATGCGGCAGCGAGGAAAGCTTAAATTAATTAGGGTCAGATCCTAATTCTTTTTGAATGTATGCCACACGCGCCAGCCCAGTAAAACGGCCAAGATGCCCGCATAAACAAAAACTTCGGCAAAATTATTTTTGCCCGCACGCATCCAAAAGAAATGCAAGATGCCAAGCCCTGCAATGACATAAACCAATTTGTGCAGCGTTTGCCAGCGCTTCGCTCCCAGCCATTTAATCGCTTTGTTAAATGATGTAAGCGCCAGCGGTGTAAGCAGCACAAACCCCGCAAACCCGACCAAAATAAACGGACGTTTGGCGATGTCTTTGGCAATCTCGGGGATGTCGAATTCTTTGTCAAACAGCGAATAGCTCAGCAAATGCAGCACGACATAAAAGAAAACATAAAGCCCCAGCATACGTCTGAGCCTTGCTAGTTGTGGTGTTGCGGTGATCACGCGTAGCGGCGTGATGGCAAGCGTGATGCACAAAAAGCGCAGCACCCAGTCGCCAGTTGAGCGGATGATGTATTCAGCAGGGTTGGCGCCAAGCGATGCTTGGTTAAACACGGCCGCATAGGCAAGAAATAGAAAGGGCAATAGGCACAGCGCAAACAAAATGGGCTTGGCGTAGGGTTTGGATAAGTGTGGGCGTAAGTTCATGTTTGGCGATTCGTCATTTGATGATGAAATTAAAATTGAGTTTTTATCTGTCGTGCTAACGGGCACTTCCTTACTATTTTTCATTATGCAATTTATTCGCTTTTCAGACCTTTGCGCTTCTGGTGCTGCCGCCAACAAACGCGTTTTCATCCGCGCTGACCTCAATGTACCGCAAGATGACGCGGGCCGCATCACCGAAGACACCCGCATCCGCGCCAGCGTGCCATGCATCCAAATGGCGCTGGATGCAGGCGCCGCCGTCATGGTGACTTCGCATTTGGGTCGCCCAACCGAAGGAGCGTTTAAGCCAGAGGATTCGCTCGCGCCCGTGGCCGCGCGGCTTGGCGAGCTGCTCGGGCGCAACGTGCCACTCATACCCGACTGGCTGGGTGGCGTTGATGTAGCCCCTGGCAACGTCGTGATGTTAGAGAACTGCCGCGTCAACAAGGGCGAAAAAAAGTGCGACGAGGCACTCTCAAAACAAATGGCAGCTTTGTGCGACATCTTTGTTCACGACGCATTTGGCACGGCGCACCGCGCCGAAGCTTCCACCTACGGCATCGCGCAGTACGCCCCCATCGCATGTGCCGGTCCGCTCTTGGCAGCCGAGATGGATGCCATCGGCAAAGCGCTCGCTGCGCCTAAGCGCCCACTCATCGCCATCGTGGCAGGTAGCAAGGTCTCGACCAAGCTCACCATCTTGGAAGCCTTATCCAGCAAGGTGGACGGCCTCATTGTGGGGGGCGGCATTGCCAACACTTTCATGCTGGCGGCAGGGCTCAAAATCGGTAAGTCGCTCGCCGAGCCAGATTTAGTGGATGCCGCCAAAACCGTGATCGCATCGATGAAGGCGAGGGGCGCGGCAGTGCCCATTCCGACCGACGTGGTGTGCGCCAAGACATTTAGCGCGGACGCAGTAGCCACCGTCAAGTTGGCAACCGAAGTGGTAGACGATGACCTCATCCTAGACATCGGCCCCCAGACCGCATCCCTATTGGCTTCCCAGCTCATGCAGGCTGGAACCATTGTCTGGAATGGCCCCGTGGGCGTGTTTGAGTTTGATGCGTTTGCAGGCGGCACAAAAACCATTGCCGAGGCGATTGCCAAATCCAGCGCCTTCTCGATTGCAGGCGGCGGCGATACGCTGGCAGCCATCGCCAAATACGGCATCGAGAAAGACGTGAGCTACATCAGCACAGGCGGCGGGGCGTTTTTGGAAGTGCTAGAGGGGAAAACTTTGCCAGCGTTTGAGGTATTGGCCAAAAGGGCGAGTTAAGGTGCAGCTTAAGCGCTACAACAAGCTTTGTACGATTCGACTGGGGTTGAGCAAGCATGCCACCTGTGCATATATGTTATTGCGCAATCGCCACACTTGCCGTTTATCATTGCTCTAGCAGCGTTCATTGTGAGCGCGGCAGTCATTGCGACTTATTTAAGGAAAAATTATGGCAAGGCATGCAACCAAGATTGTGGCGACATTGGGTCCCGCATCGAGTGATCCAGCACTCTTACAAAAAATGATCGAGGCGGGCGTGAACGTCGTCCGCTTGAACTTTAGCCACGGTGTGGCGCAAGACCACATTGACCGCGCCGCTATGGTGCGTAAGGCTTCCAAGGCGGCAGGGCGCGAAGTTGCCATCATGGCGGACTTGCAAGGGCCGAAAATTCGCGTTGGCAAATTTGCCAAAGATTTCACCATGCTCGTCGAGGGCGCGACTTTTGTTTTGGACGGAGATCGCACGGAGTTGGGCGACGATGCTGCCGTGGGACTTGACTACAAAGAGCTGCCACGCGATGTGAAGGCGGGCGATGTGCTTTTGTTGAACGACGGTCTGATTGTGTTGACCGTGGCGAAGGTGAAGGGCGAGCAAGTGTTTACCACCGTGACTGTGGGCGGCAAGCTATCAAACAACAAGGGCATCAATAAAAAAGGCGGTGGCTTGACTGCGCCTGCGCTGACAGGTAAGGACATGGAGGACATCAAAACCGCGATGGCGTTCCAAGCCGACTATGTTGCGGTGAGCTTTCCGCAAAACGCAACCGATATGGAAATGGCACGCCAGCTGTGCAACGTGGCGGGTGCGGAGTATCGCCACAAGCCTTTGTTGATTGCCAAAATTGAACGCGCTGAGGCAATCCCAAAGTTGGAAGAAATCATTGCCGCGTCGGACTCCATCATGGTGGCGCGTGGCGACTTGGCGATTGAGGTGGGTAATGCCGCCGTGCCAGCGCTGCAAAAGAAAATGATTCGCATGGCGCGCGCCATGGACAAGACCGTGATTACGGCCACGCAAATGATGGAGAGCATGATCTCTGCGCCTGTGCCCACACGCGCCGAGGTGAGCGACGTGGCGAACGCCGTGCTAGACGGCACCGACGCGGTGATGCTCTCAGCCGAGAGCGCAGCGGGTAAATATCCACTTGAGACCGTGATTGCCATGAGCGAGATTTGCGCGGCGGCAGAGGCGGCTGAAGACGTCGAATTGGATGCTGACTTTTCGGGCCAGTCGTTTAACCGCATCGACCAAACGATTGCGATGGGTGCGCTGTTTACCGCGCACCACCTTGGCTGCAAGGCGATTGTGGCGCTGACCGATAGTGGCTCGACGCCGCTGTGGATGAGCCGTCACCGTATCCATATCCCGATTTATGCGCTCACGCCTAACATTACCACACAGCGCAAAATGGCGCTGTATCGCAATGTGCGCCCGCTGCTGATGGACACTAGCTCGGATAAAGAGTCGGCGCTCAAGCAAGCAGAAGCAAGACTCATTGCACGCGGTATCGTTAAAAAAGGTGATGTCTACGCCATCACGTGCGGCGAACCCATGGGCGCACCAGGGGGCACAAATATGCTGAAGATTTGTGTGGTTGGCGGCTAATTTAGCGCATCAACTCAACGCTTAAAGTGCCCCGATTTGCCACCTATTTTTTCGTCTAAGCGCACGTCGTTAATCGTCATGCCTTTGTCTGCCGCCTTGCACATGTCGTAGATCGTGAGCAAGGCGACTTGGACGGCACATAGCGCTTCCATCTCTACGCCCGTCACGCCAACAGTTTCGACCGTTGCCGTGCAAAGCCACGCTGAGTCTGGCTCGCCAGCGAAGTCAATATTCACACGCGTGAGCGCCAGTGGGTGACAGAGGGGCACTAATTCGCTAGTTTTTTTTGCGGCCATGATGCCCGCAATGCGCGCAATACCGAGCACGTCGCCTTTTTTGGCGTTGCCTTGCTCAATCAGTTTGAATGTCGCGGGTAGCATCTGAATGCGCCCTGATGCCCTTGCAATGCGGTGCGTGGCGGTCTTGGCCGCTACGTCCACCATGTGCGCTTGCCCTGCTTCGTTGAAATGTGTGAGCGGTGATGTAAAGTTTGATGTAGTCATGCGAGGATGATAAACCGCTGTAGTTTGATGCTACAAACACGGAATCATGAAAATTTTTCGTATTTTGACGGTCGCTTTGATCTCTAGTGGGCTATTACTTGCGCCCAGCCTACCTTTGCAGGCGCAGTCCAGCATTCCCAATTTGGGTGACGATAGCGCGATGTCGCTGGGCGAAGAGCGTCTGTTAGGCGATCAAATTGGCCGCGAAATTTATCGCGATCCGCAATATTTGTCCGACCCGGTGCTCGATGCTTATGTCAACAGTATTTGGCAGCCGCTTTATGCGCAGGCCAAACGCAGTGGTGCCTTGCCTGCAGAAATGGATGCGCAGTTTGCTTGGCGATCATTTTTAGTGCGCGATAAAAGCGTGAATGCGTTTGCGCTGCCAGGGGGTTACTTTGGCGTGCATTTGGGGCTGCTTGCCATGTCGGAAACGCCCGATGCACTCGCTTCTGTTTTGGCGCATGAAATCACGCACGTCACGCAGCGTCATATCTCGCGCGGCATGAGTAAACAAAACGCACAAACGCCTTGGCTGGTCGCCAGCATTTTGATTGGCTTGCTGGCGCTACGGACCAATCCGCAGGCTGCGAGTGCCGCATTAACCACGGGGCAGGCCGCTGCCGTGCAGGGGCAGCTCAATTTTTCACGAGATTTTGAGCGCGAGGCCGACAGGCTAGGCTTTACCTTGATGGCACCTGCGGGCTACAACCCTGAAGGCTTTGTTGACATGTTTAACATGCTGGGCAAATCTTCGCGCTTATCGGATAGCGGCAACTTTCCGTATTTGCGCAGTCATCCGTTGACCACTGAACGCGTGGCCGATATGCGTAGCCGTGTAGGCGAGTTTGATCGCGCCAACCAATTACGCAATTTTGTACCTAAAGATGCCAATACGCTTTTGTTGCATCGCCTCATGGCAGCGCGTGCGGGTGTGCTGGCGGACTTAAGCGTAGACGCATTAAAGGCGTATGTGCAACAAGGCGATCTTGTGGAGGCGCAAAATCCAAATCGGACTGCCATGCTCTATGCTGCTGCGCTGGCAAGCTGGCAGGCAAAAGATGCACCGCGGGCACGTGCTTTCTATGAGCGGCTCAAAGCCAGCACGTCCATCCGCACACCGGTTGCTGCACTCGATGTGGTGCGCTGGCTAGGCATCGAGCTGCAAGTCGCAAGCATTGCACCGCCGCTTGATTTAGCTAGCAGCTCGCGCATTGAAATGCTGTATGCCGCGCAGCAAATACTGAATGCCCCCAGTGCTTCGGCGGCTACGCTCAAAACGCTGACCAGTCGCCTGCAAGATTGGACGGGCAGTAATCCCAAAGATATTGACGCGTGGAGTTTTTTGGTGCAAAGCCAACTGATGCAAAACCAGCGCGTGCGTTCAAGCATGTCAATGGCCGAGGGTTTGCGTGCTCAGCTAGACGATAGTGCGGCGCTGGCGCAATACTTAACTGCGCAAGGCCTTATTCGGCAAGGCTTGCTAGCCGATAGCGTGGATGCGGCGATTGTGGATAGCAAGGTGCGAGAGTTGCAATCGTTGGTGCGGGATGCTAATCGCAAGCCTGGCCGCTAGCTTCTTATTTCTCCATTGCCCAAGACCACGTACTTGAGCGACGTGAGTCCCTCAATGCCCACGGGGCCACGTGCGTGGAATTTATCGGTGCTGATGCCAATCTCGGCGCCAAGCCCATATTCAAAACCGTCGGCAAAGCGCGTACTGGCGTTGTGCATGACACTGGCGGAATCGACTTCACGCATAAATTTTTTCGCGGCTACTTCGTCGCTTGTGATGATGCTGTCGGTGTGATGGCTGCTGTAGTGGTTAATGTGGGCAATCGCGGCATCCACACCATCCACTACTTTGATGCTGATGATGGGGGCGAGGTATTCTTCAAACCAATCTGTCTCGGAGGCCTTGCTGGACTTTGTCTGCAGCAGTGCCGCACTTTCATCATCAGCGCGCATTTCCACGCCTTTAGCGGCAAACACAATAGCTATCTTTGGTAAAAACTCTGCCGCAACCGAGCGCGCCACAAGCAGTGACTCCATCGCATTGCAGGGGCTGTATTTTTGCGTTTTTGCGTTGTCGCAAACTTTGAGTGCCATTGCCAAATCGGCGGCATCGTCCACATAGATGTGGCAGTTGCCGTCTAAATGTTTGATCACGGGGACTTTAGCCTCGGCGCTCACACGCTCAATCAAACCCTTGCCGCCGCGTGGAATGATGACATCGACAAACGCAGGCATAGTGATGAGCTCGCCCACAGCCGCACGATCAGTCGTGGGGACGAGCTGGACAGCCGTTTCAGGCAATCCGCTCGCGCGCAAGGCTTGCTGGACAAGGGCTGCCAGCGCTTTGTTGGAATTAATCGCTTCCGAGCCGCCGCGCAAAATGCAGGCGTTACCTGACTTGATAGCAAGACTCGCCGCTTCAATTGTCACGTTGGGGCGGCTCTCGTAAATCATGCCAAACACCCCCAGTGGTACGCGCATTTGCCCGACCTTAATGCCCGAGGCTTGCGTTTTGAAAGCTGTGAGTTCGCCAATCGGATCAGGCATAGCCGCTAGTTGTTCGCAGCCCACGGCGCAAGTCTCTAGCGTTTTTGGATCCAGCTTGAGGCGATCCACCATCGGTGCAGACAAACCATTGGCCACGGCACGCTCTAAATCCTTCGCGTTGTCAATTTGAAGTGCGGCGATGTTGTCACGTAGCAATTTAGCCAACGTTTGGAGCGCATTATTTTTAACGCCGCTATCGGCGCGAGCCATAGCGGTTGCGGCCTCGCGGGCATTTTGCCCAAGGCGCTGCATTAATGCTTTGACGGATTCTGTTCCAGAGTTCATGTGTCCAATTGTCGCACTACGTCATCCGCCCAGAGCGCAAGGCGCTCATCACCCGATTTGCCCCGCCAAGCTGCATGGCTATTGACGGCAAGCGGCGATAGGTGCATCACGATGGCGACCCGTGCGCCCGCAAGTCTTCCCTGCGCTTGCAACTCCAAAACAGCATGTTTGGCTTTTTGCCCGCAAATCAAAATGGTGGTGATGCCGTGTAGCTCTTGTTCGAGTCGATGTAAGTTATCGGGTGACAAAACTTCAGCAGCAGTCGCTTCCGATCGCCCTGTTTTGGCAGGGTATTCAATTTGAGACCACGAGTTGGTCAGCACATAAGCCGCGCGGCTGCTTGATGTAAAAATTGCTGGCAGCAGCGCGTGGAGCTTGGGCAATGCAGCGTCTAGATTGCGCCCCGTCGCGCCTGCGCAAGGGTGACCGAGCAGCTCTTCTTTTTGACCAGGACACGAAAAAACAAAAGCAGTCGTTGCAGCCGAGCAAGATTGCAAGTGGGGCGTCGCACCCAAAGTGCCCCCCGAACGGGGGGCGGATGCGAAGCACGGGGGGTGGGCAGTCGCGTTGCCAATGATGGTGCGTGGCGCAGAACCGCCTTCCCCCCTGTCGCTTTGCGACATCCCCCCGTTCGGGGGGAACAATGGGAGTGTGCGCTGACGTTCCACTTAATTATGCGAACAGCTCAGCTAGTGCAAGCCCAGGCTCTTTGGCACGCATGAACGCTTCGCCCACCAAGAACGATTGCACGCCTGCGCCGCGCATTTTGGCAACGTCGTCTGTGGTCATGATGCCGCTCTCGGTTACCAAGATGCGATCCGCTGGCACGTCTTTCATTAAGCTCAATGTCGTATCTAGCGTGACTTCAAACGTGCGTAGATTGCGATTGTTAATGCCAATGAGCGGTGTCTTTAATTTCAAAGCTCGTGATAGCTCTGCGCCATCGTGCACCTCAACCAGTACTGCCATATCAAGGCTCGTGGCGATGGCTTCAAACTCTTTCATTTGCGCGTCATCCAAGCAAGCAGCAATCAGGAGTACGCAGTCCGCGCCCATTACGCGGGATTCATAAATTTGGTACGCGTCCACCATAAAGTCTTTGCGCAAAACGGGCAGCGGCACGGACGCACGCGCTTGCTTGAGGTAGTCGACGGAGCCTTGAAAAAATTGCTTGTCTGTGAGCACCGAGAGGCACGCCGCTCCATATTCTGCATAGCTTTGCGCAATGTCGGCGGGCTCAAACTGCTCGCGCAGCACGCCCTTGGATGGGCTGGCTTTTTTGATTTCGGCAATCACCGCCGCATGACCTCGTGCGATCTTGGCACGCATGGCACCTACAAAGTCGCGGGTGAGGACACGGGACTCGGCATCCTGCCTGATGGCTTGCAAAGGCTTATTCCGTATGGCCTTCAGCACCTCTTCGTGCTTAACCGTAACGATTTTGTTGAGGATATCACTCATGGTGCGTGTCCTTTGTCATAGGTAGATGTGTTTGGTGGAATTTTTCATAATCAATATGAATGACATCGGCTGCTGGGTCAGCACTGGTGACATCCATAAATTGATGCCCCCATGCAATTTGCCCGTGCGCGTAACTTTGGCGCATATGAATGTCTTGGGCAATGCTCTCGTCAAAG
>JANXRP010000070.1 GCA_025352965.1 Comamonadaceae bacterium | reverse complement strand
GCGGCGTGCAATGGTGCGGGCATCCGCATAGCCGCCTGCAATCATGGATTTCAAGAGCGTGATGTTGGACTGCAAATACTCTTTGACTGGCGCATCGTTCAGCGCGACCGTACAGCCTGCGGCAGAGCGCTCGGCAGAGGCGTCAGCGAGTTCAAACGCTTGCTCGATCTTCAAATCTGGCAAGCCTTCAATCTCTAGGATGCGACCCGAGAAAATGTTTTTCTTGCCTTGCTTGGCAACCGTGAGTAAGCCTGCTTTGATGGCGTACAGCGGAATGGCATGCACCAAATCGCGCAGCGTCACGCCAGGCTGCATAGCGCCTTTAAAGCGCACCAGCACCGACTCGGGCATATCAAGCGGCATCACACCAGTGGCGGCGCCAAAGGCCACCAAGCCAGAGCCTGCGGGGAAGCTGATGCCGATAGGGAAACGCGTGTGGCTATCACCGCCTGTGCCAACAGTATCGGGCAGCAGCATACGGTTGAGCCAGCTGTGGATGATGCCGTCACCAGGGCGCAGCGAAATACCGCCGCGGTTGCTGATGAACTCGGGCAACTCGTGGTGTGTCTTTACGTCGACTGGTTTTGGATAGGCGGCTGTGTGGCAGAAGGATTGCATCACCAAATCGGCTGAGAAGCCAAGGCAAGCCAAGTCTTTCAGCTCGTCACGGGTCATCGGGCCCGTGGTGTCTTGCGACCCAACGGATGTCATCTTGGGTTCGCAGTACGTACCAGGACGCACGCCCTGACCTTCTGGGAATCCGCAAGCACGTCCCACCATTTTTTGTGCGAGTGTGAAACCCTTAGTGGAAGCCACAGGCGCAGTAGGCAAACGGAACAGCGTAGAAGCTGGCAAGCCTAAAGCAGCACGTGCTTTGGCTGTCAAGCTACGACCAATGATGAGTGGAATACGACCACCCGCACGGACTTCATCAAACAGAACATCGGACTTGATGTGGAACTCGGACACCACAGCGCCATTCTTCAAAGCCTTACCAGCATAGGGCTGCAGCTCGATTTCATCGCCCATATTCATCTGAGACACGTCGAGTTCAATCGGCAATGCGCCCGAGTCTTCCATGGTGTTGTAAAAAATCGGCGCAATCGCGGTGCCCAAGCACACGCCGCCAAAACGCTTGTTAGGCACAAATGGAATATCCACACCCGTCCACCACAGCACGCTGTTGGTGGCAGACTTGCGGGACGATCCCGTTCCCACCACATCGCCCACATAGGCAATAAAACGACCTGCTTTGTCGGCCTTGGCACGCATATCGTTCAGCATTTGAATCGGGCCACGCTTACCGTCTTCTTCGGGTGTAATGCCATCGCGTGTGTTTTTGAGCATGGCGAGTGCATGCAGCGGAATGTCTGGGCGGCTCCAGGCATCAGGCGCTGGTGAGAGGTCGTCTGTGTTGGTCTCGCCCGTCACTTTAAAAACAGTCAGTTGTATGCTTTGCGGTACTTCTGGGCGGCTGGTAAACCATTCGCCATCTGCCCAGCTTTGCAGCACGGCTTTCGCGTTGGCTTTGCCCACAGCGCCACCGTTTTCGGCTTTTTCTTGCACATCATGGAATTGGTCAAACATGAGTAGCGTTTTCTTGAGTGCAGCTGCCGCGATACCCCCTACTTCTGCATCGTCAAGCATCTCGATAAGCGACGTGAGGTTGTAGCCACCTACCATGGTGCCCAGCAGCTCAACCGCTTTGGCGCGAGAAATAAGTGCGCATTTTTCTGTGCCGTGCGCAATAGCGGCCAGATACGACGCTTTCACTTTGGCAGCATCGTCCACACCTGCAGGTACGCGGTGCGTGATGAGCTCTAACAGTTGCGCTTCAGTACCAGCAGCAGGGGCTTTTAAAAGCTCGATCAGCTCGGCCGTTTGCTTGGCGGTGAGTGGTAGCGCAGGCACGCCAATAGCAGCGCGTTCGGTCACGTGTTGGTTGTAGGTGTCAATCATGCTCATGGTGGTTCTCTTTTCAATAAAAATTAAGGTTTAGCAGACGTGGTTGCGGGAGGTGCATCCATCGCTTTTTGCACCGTTTTTTGTGCCTCGCTTTGGCAGTCGGTTGCCAAGCGTTTTGCTAGCTTTTCGTTAAACAGCATCGACTTGTTAGACATTTGTAGCCAGACGATGCCGTGCTGTTTGTCTTCTAACTTCACAGCGCCAGACTCTGTGGGAATACGTTCAGCAACGTAATGTGCCTTTCCAATCATGATGTCGTATTGACCATGATGCGCCTTGCTCTCGCCAATCGTGACGGATACTTTGTCAGCGCAGTGAATAGCCCCTAAAGCCACGGGATATAAGGGTTGCGCCGTTTGGGCAAATGCAGCGTTCAAGCTAAACACGCCAATTGCGAACAAAAATGTGAAGCGTTTCATCAAGATCCCTTTAAGAAAAGTAAATACCCATGCTACTAGGAATGGTGCGTCCTGTGGCATGTGCGCGCTCAATCACTTGCCAGAAATAGCGGTAGCTGGCGCGGTCGTGCAAGGCCCCTGCAAAACTAATCGGTGCCCAATCGACTTTGGCAGCCGCTTCCAGCAAATTTGCCGCTGTCTCAATCTCCGATTCCGTTGGTGCAAAGACTTTCAAAATCGGACGAATTTGGTCAGGATGAATACTCCACATGCGTGTGTAGCCAAGCTCTTTAGCCGCCTTGGAAGCCGCACCAGATAAGGCTTGCACGTCTTTAAATTCAGTAAACACGCAGTGCGACGGTGTTTTGCCAAAGGCGTGACACGCCGCAGCAATCTCAAGCTTGGCACGAATCACTAGCGGATGCAAAAACTGCCCCATGCCCGACATGCCACTGGCAGGAATAGCGCCACCGTGGCTCGACACAAAATCCATCACACCAAAACCAATCGACTGCAAGCGCGGATGTGCAGCAATCTCA
The DNA here is from genome assembly GCA_025352965.1 of Comamonadaceae bacterium. GTDB lineage: Bacteria > Pseudomonadota > Gammaproteobacteria > Burkholderiales > Burkholderiaceae_C > JASGCK01. The sequence goes on along the minus strand of JANXRP010000070.1, from coordinate 1,080 downwards.
AAAACCTTATGGATGGCATGCGATGACTCCACCAGCACGTGGATGGGTATATGCCCGCCGCCCGCTGCATCAATCGTGATAAGGGCGCGATCAATATCCGCCGCGCATTCAATCTTGGGCAGCATGATGTGCGAAAGACGTGCGCCTGCTTTTTTGACGATGATGTTCACGTCCGTCTCAAAAGCAGCTTCGTCAAGGGGATGCACCCGCACGGCCACGCGCGCACCAGTGGCGGCGCCCCGCGCCAGCTCTGAGACCAGATGCGCATGATCCACCTCGCCGCCCACGGGCGCACCGTCTTCGCAATCCAGCGTCACGTCAAACACGCAAGCGCCAAACTCCTCTGTCATCTGCGCTTGCAGCGCAAGACTCTTTTTCATCCGCACGTCCACGCCACTGTAATGGTCGCAGACAGGAATACGGACAGTGCCCGCTTGAGCGCCTAAGAGGATTTGACGAGGATCAATCATGTGAACTCTGAGGTTTTGCGCATTTAGATCAAATGCGCCACGCCCTTTTGCTCGTCTTGCAATTCAGCTAGCGTTTTGTTGATGCGCTCTTGGCTAAAGGCGTCAATGGTCAAACCTTCAACAGGCTTGTACTCGCCGTTTTCGCAAGTCACGGCAAAGCCAAACATGGTGTCTTTAGGAATACCGTATTGGCCATCCGATGGAATACCCATCGTGACCCATTTGCCGTTCGTGCCCAGTGCCCAATCGCGCATGTGGTCGATAGCCGCATTGGCCGCAGAAGCCGCACTGGACAAGCCACGCGCTTCGATAATGGCTGCGCCGCGCTTGCCAACGGTTGGCAAGAAAGTATCAGCATTCCACACTTGATCATTGATCATTTTTTCAACGGATTCGCCGTTGATGGTGGCAAAGCGGTAGTCCGCGTACATGGTCGGCGAGTGGTTGCCCCACACAACCAGTTTTTCGATATCGGCCACGGCTTTGCCGGTTTTGGCAGCAATTTGCGAAGCAGCGCGGTTGTGGTCTAGGCGCAGCATGGCAGTGAAATTTTTACGTGGCAGATCAGGTGCGCTCTTCATGGCAATGTAAGCGTTGGTATTGGCTGGGT
>JANXRP010000011.1 GCA_025352965.1 Comamonadaceae bacterium | reverse complement strand
CGCCAAGTGACGTCATATGCTTTGCCCATGTCACCACATCTAGCCCTGTGTTTTTACGACCTCCATGCGTGTACACGTCCCAACCTGTAGCCAATTCATTTCTCTTGGCATCAAAAGCAACCACAATGCACTGCGAGCCATACTTGGCACTTGCTGCCCGAATGAGTTCTGGGTCTGCCACTGCTGCCGAGTTAAAGCTCACCTTGTCCGCGCCAGCGTTGAGTAGCCGACGCACATCCTCGACCGAGCGGACACCGCCGCCCACGGTCAGTGGAATAAATACTTGGGATGCCACCGCCTCGATGATGGGCAGAATCAAACCTCGCGCATCGCTGGTGGCGGTGATGTCTAAAAACGTCAGTTCGTCCGCACCTTGGTCGTTGTAACGCGCCGCAATTTCAACGGGATCACCCGCATCGCGCAGTTCAACAAAATTGACACCTTTGACCACGCGGCCACCCGTGACATCAAGGCAGGGAATAATTCTTTTTGCAAGCATCTAAGCATTTTAGATTGCCCTGATAATTCCGTTCATGAATAACGTCATTTCATCCCCCATCTCTTCCCTTGACCGCGCGAGCATCCTCGCGCAAGCGCTGCCCTACATCAAGCGTTTTCATGGTAAGACCTTGGTCATCAAATACGGCGGCAACGCCATGACGGATCCTGCTCTGCAAGCGGCATTTGCGCAAGATGTCGTGCTACTCAAACTGGTTGGCATGAATCCTGTCGTGGTGCATGGCGGGGGACCACAGATTGAAAACGCACTCACCAAAATCGGTAAAAAGGGACAGTTCATCCAAGGCATGCGCGTCACCGATAGCGAAACGATGGAAGTTGTCGAGTGGGTGTTGGCTGGCGAAGTGCAGCAAGATATCGTGGGGCTCATCAACCAAGCAGGCGCTAACTCAAAAGTGAAGGCAGTTGGACTCACAGGACGCGATGGCGGACTCATTCGCGCCAAAAAGCTCATCATCGAAGGCGGCGACCTCGGCCAGGTCGGTCAAATAGAAAGCATCGATGCCAACATCGTCAAAGCGCTGCAAGACGACGCGTTCATCCCCGTGATTAGCCCGATTGGTTTTGGTGTGGAAAACGAAAGCTACAACATCAATGCCGACGTGGTGGCAGGCGAAATCGCCAAAGCCTTGAATGCCGAAAAGCTACTCATGCTGACCAACATTGCAGGCGTACTAGACAAAGCTGGCAAACTGCTCACCGAACTCTCACCCACACAAATCGACGGCTTGATTGCGGACGGCACGATTAGCGGCGGCATGATCCCCAAAATTGCAGGCGCGTTAGACGCAGCCAAAAGTGGTGTGAATGCCGTTCACATCATTGACGGGCGCGTGCCCCACGCCATGCTGCTCGAGATTTTGTCGGACGAGGCTTTTGGCACGATGATTCGAGCAAAGTAGTCCTAAACAAACCACTGAATCACCATGCCATTGAGCGACACCACAATCAGTGCCGCAACAATGTCCACCAGCGTTTTTTGACTGAGCTTGCTTTGCAGTTTGATAGCAAAAGGTAGCGACGCATAGCCGCCTACCAACATACAGAGCAAATACAGCCACTGCACCGCACCCGATAAGGCGTAGAGCAAGCTGCTGGCGGCCATGAGTGCCATGCTGATGACACTGGATGTCGCAATCGCTTCGGTGGCACTCAATGTGCCCAGCGACAACAGTGCAGGCACTACAAGCGCCCCACCACCCACACCCGATGCGCCTATAAAAAAACCTGAAACCGATGCCATGCCCGCCATACCTAGCTTGCGCAGCAGCGCTTTGATGCGCTCGGAATACAGCGACACCAGCGCAATCAAGCAGGCCACCAACACCAAACCGCGCACGGTGCTATCAATGGCGCTTCGCCACTCGGGGATCACTTTGGGAACAAAACCCGCAAGAGCCGCGCATATGGTGGCCACGGGCAGTGCAAACCAAACAAAGCGCTTGAACGCAGGCCACTGCACATGACCACTTTTTCTGATGCTGGTAATACTGCCAACACGGAACAGAACGGAAAACAAACTAGCTGTTGCCACCGCCGCTGTGGGTGAGAGCTTAAAAATGACCATCAAACTAGGAACTAAAAGCACGCCAGCACCCACGCCCGAAATATGAATCAAGCCCGCCACCACAAAGCCAAACGCCAAGAGCGCTAACAGTGTGGGGAGAAATTCCATGAGTTGCAAATCAACGCTACAAATCCAGCGTCACGGATGCGCCTTTAGCACGCGAACAGCAAATCATCATGGATTGCCCTGACGATTTTTCATACGCCGTCAGCACCATATCGCGGTGGTCAACCTCACCAGCCAGCACCTTGGTCTCGCACGTGCCGCACACGCCTTGTTGGCATGAGCTGGGCACATTCACACCCTCAAGTTCCAAAATTTCTAAAATCGATGCGTCGGCTGGAATGTCAATAGTTCTGCCTGTGCGTTCCAGCACAACTTGAAAAGATGTATCTGACATATGGATGTTTTCTCGTAAGATTTGCAACGAATGATACTTGACCACGGCATGAGCTTGATGTGATTGCGACGTATGATGCTTTGTGCGGCGAAGCAACAAATCGCTGCATCCACGGTTTAGCAATTTCTTTTGACGACTTATCACTAAAAGGCGAAACATCATGGAAAAAAACGTAGGCGGAATGGATCGTTGGCTGCGCATCGTTGCGGGTCTTGTGTTGATTGGGCTCACGCTCAATGGCAACATCGGCGCATGGGGATGGCTAGGTGTCATCGTGCTGGCAACGGGTGTATTTAGCATGTGTGGCTTATATAAGCTAATCGGCGTGAATACCTGCAAGGTGAAAAGCGCTTAGATTTCATTTGACCGTATTGATGCGCTCTACCAGCGCATCAATCATCTGCGCGGTTTCAATCGGTCGCTCCATCGGAAAGAGATGTGTGCCTTCCACACGCTGTAGCGTATTTCCAGCCCTTGCAGCCACTAGCTTTTCTGTACCGCCAAGTCCAACAGCAGCCAGTTCACGGGACTGCAAACCACCCACAAAATGAAACGGGCATTGCAGCGGATTTTTGCGCAACATCGCCATTGCGTTGTCTGGGAAATAGGCATAAAACTTGGCTTCGGTTTCGCGCTTGAATTTGAGCGTGCGTTTGCCATCAGCAGTTTCAATAGTTCCATGCTCTGCGTAGTCACGAAGAACACGCTCATCCCAATGTTTGAAGGCGCGTTTGTGCTGTAAGTGCTGGGTGACTTGCAGAGCGCTATCCCAAGTAAAGCGCCGACGCAATGCCACCGATGCGGGCGGGCGCTTCATCGTTTTGCCAAGCAGCTTGGCAAACCTGATGAATAAAGCCTTCCAGCCATAAAACACAAATGACTCCATCATGATCAGACCGCGCGCCAACTCGGGGCTTTGGGACGCGAGCATCAAACTTGCTGCCCCACCGAGTGAGTGGCCAATCAAAATGGGCGTTTGCTGGTGTTTCACTTTGACGGCGGTCACAAACTCACGCAGCTCTTCGACCACATGCGGCCAATTGTTGGTGACAGGGTACTTGGGGTTGTGACCGAATTGATCGAGCGCTTCAACCGTATGGCCAAGCCTTCGAAGCTCTTCAATCATCACGCGGTAAGTAGAAGCGCCAAAGCTATTGGCATGAGAGAAAACGAGTAGAGACATAGGCTCTATTTTCGCCATAATTCTGAAGATGAAAACCCTGCCTGTGCCCTACATCCCGCAAATCCGTCTCTACACCGAGTGGCTTGCTCGCGAACGTGGCCTTCACTTCGATAGCTATGACGCGCTATGGCGCTGGTCTACCACTGATCTTGCCGCGTTTTGGCAATCGATTTGGGATTACTTTGAAATGCTGTCGCCCACACCGCATAGCGCCGTCGTTATCGACAACGGCATGCCAAACGTGACGTGGTTTCCAGGGGCAACGGTCAATTACACGGCGCAGGTGTTTCGGCATGTCTCTTTGGCTCATGCCGCAGGACTGCTCGCCATCATTAGCGAAAACGAACAAGGTGTGATCCGCGAAATGTCTTGGCCCGAGCTACGCCGCCAAGTCGCATCATTAGCTTTAAATTTGAAATCACTTGGCGTGGAACGCGGTGACCGCGTGGCCGCGTATATGCCGAACATTCCCGAGACCATGATTGCAGCGCTGGCGTGCTTTTCCATTGGCGCGGTGTGGAGCGTCTGTGCGCCCGACATGGGGACCGCCGCCGTGCTGGATCGGTTTGCCCAAATCACGCCCAAAGTTTTGATAAGCGTGGACGGCGTGTACTACGGCGGCAAAGCCATGGACAGAAGCGCCGTCATAGAAGAATTACAAGCGGCGTTGCCTAGCATTCAAAACGTCGTGATGCTCAGGACGCCATATACAGCAACGCCTACAGCAGTATCAGTTGCGCTACATGACTTTGAAACATTGATCAAGCGGCATGGTCTAGAGGTTGATCGCTTTGAGCCTGAATGGTTGCCCTACGACCATCCGCTTTGGATTGTGTATTCCAGCGGCACGACGGGATTGCCAAAGCCCATCGTACACGGGCACGGTGGGATTGTGACCGTAATGCTGGCGCACAAAGTGCTGGGCAACGACATCGGTAGCAGTTACGACAGCAACAGCTTTGGCGAGCGCTTTCACTGGTACAGCAGCACAGGCTGGGTCATGTGGAACGCCCAAATGGCGGGGCTTGCCAATGGCACGACGATTTGTATTTATGACGGCAATCCCTCGGGTAGCAAAGACAATGTTGATTGGAGCGTGCTGTGGCGCTTTGCTGCGAGGCACAAGGTCACGTTTTTTGGCGCGGGCGCAGCGTTTTATACCAATTGCATGAAAGCAGGTTTAGACGTGGCTAGCTCTGGCGACCTCAGCCTTGTGCGAGCGCTCGGCTGCACGGGCTCGCCCTTGCCAGCGGATGTGCAGCAGTGGGGAATCGATCAATTTCAAAACATTATTCATGCTGATATTTGGTGGTGCAACATCAGCGGCGGCACGGATTTTTGCGGCGCGTTTATTGGCGGCAACCGCGAACTGCCCAGCGTTCCAGGGCAAATGCAAACGCGGCTCTTGGGTTGCGCAGTGGAGGCGTGGAGTGAGGACGGCAAGGCCGTCATCGGTGAAGTCGGCGAGCTGGTGTGCACAGAGCCGATTCCATCCATGCCGCTTTATTTTTGGAACGACAAGGACAACGCACGCTACATCAGTAGCTATTTCGATATGTATAAGGGCGTGTGGCGACACGGCGATTGGCTCAAAATTGGCACGGACGGCGGTTGCATCATTTACGGCAGAAGCGATGCCACCATCAACCGCTTTGGTCTGCGCATGGGCACCAGCGAAATCTATAGTGCTGTCGAAGCGCTGCCCGAAGTGCTGGATTCTATGGTGGTGGATTTGGAGTACTTAGGACGCGACAGCTATATGCCACTGTTTGTGGTGCTTCGCGAAGGCATTGCCTTGGACGCCACGCTACGCAAGGCTTTGCACGAGGCTATCCGCGTGGCACTCTCCCCGCGCTTTGTGCCAAACGATATTTTCCAAGTCCCCGAGATTCCGCGCACACTGAGCGGAAAGAAGCAAGAGTTGCCCATCAAAAAATTGCTGCTCGGTCAGCCCATAGAAAAAGTCGTCAACAAAGACGCAATGGCAAATCCTGCTTGTTTGGATTGGTATGTTATTTTTGCAAAAAAACATGAGGGAAGATATTTATGAAGCACATCAACCACCTCACTCTTGCTACAATTAACTAATTAGTGAATTGTAGCAAGCCATGCCCAGCACAACCTTATCTGTACCTGATGATCGCCAGCGCGATGCCGAGCGATCGCAGCAAGCGATTTTGCTCGCTGCGCGCGACGAGTTTGCCGAACACGGCTTAGGAGGGGCTCGGGTTGATCGAATCGCCCAGCGCACGGGACTTAACAAGCGCTTGATCTATTACTACTTCGATAACAAAGATCGATTATTCCAAGCCGTGCTGGAGCAAGCGTACAGCGACATTCGCGCGGCCGAGCATGCACTGCACTTAGAGGATTTAACTGCGCCTGAGGCTTTGCGCCGATTGGTGGAATTCACATGGAACTACTACCTCGAGCATCCTGAATTTCTGACATTGCTCAATAGCGCTAATCTGCACAAAGCACGCCATCTCATGGATTCCAATCGTGCACAACAACTCAACTCTCCGCTGATTGACATGCTGGCCGACATTTTGGAGCGCGGTCGCAAAGATGGTAATTTGCGAGGTGGCATCGATCCCGTGCAGCTCTACATCTCTATTGCTGGAATGGCGTATTTTTATCTTTCTAACAATCACACCCTAGGCGCCATTTTTAATCAAAACCTCCTTTCGCCCAAGGCTAAACAAGCTCGCCTCTCGCACATGAGTGACATCATCCTTGGCTATGCATTGGCGGAAAGTTGATTAGGGTAATTACTAGCTTGATTAAGCTATTAATTCACCATATAGTTAATAAATAATTTTTAAGGAATGTCATTATGAAAATCATTCATCACTTTCACCCAGCACTGCTGACTTTGCTTTTAAGTGTTTTCTCCATGCCCGCCATGGCACAAGGGGCATATCCCACCAAACCCATTCGCGTCATCGTTCCGTTTGCAGCGGGTAGTACGACCGACATCATTGCCCGTGCTATCTCGGACAAGATGTCGCAAAGCATGGGACAAACGGTCCTGATTGAAAACCGCGCGGGCGCAAGTGGAACGGTTGGCCAAGCAGCAGTTGCCTCTGCTCCAGCGGACGGTTACACAGTACTTGTGCATTCGTCTTCGCATACGGTGAGCCCATCGACGTTTAAAAAACTCAGCTTCGACACATCCAACGATTTCGCAGGCGTCACCCCCATCGCCTCTACACCCAATGTTTTGGTGATGTCACCCACCAAGGGGTTTAAGACCGTAGGTGATTTGGTGAAATTTGCCAAAGCGAATCCTGGTAAGTTGAACTACGCCTCTGCGGGGCAAGGCAGCGCCACGCACTTAAATGCTGAGAAATTCAAAATGGCAGCTGGCTTTTTCGCCGTACATATTCCATTTAACGGATCAGCGGGGGCGGTGAATGAACTCTTGGCAGGCCGCATGGACTATTACTTCTCACCCGTTGCGCCCGTCCTTGCCATGATTAAAGAGGGGCGCTTGTCCGCACTGGCCGTGGGCTCGCAGCAACGAGCCACGGCGCTACCCGATGTGCCGACCACGGTGGAGGCGGGCGTAAAGGGCTCAGAGTTTAATTTTTGGATTGGCATGATGACACCCGCCAAAACGCCGCGTGACATCGTGAACAAACTGAACGCCGAAGTCATCAAAGCGCTGAATACACCCGAGGTGAAAGAGCGTTTTGCACGCCTAGGGGCAGACGCGTGGACGATGCGCCCTGAGCAGTTTGACGATTACATCAAAGCCGAGATCAAAACCAATGCGGATTTGGTGAAGGCCGCACGATTAGAAGTTCAATAATTTTTTAAAAGATAAGTTTTATGACTACTCAAAAACTCGGCATCATCATGCACGGTGTGACAGGCCGTATGGGACTCAATCAACATTTGATTCGCTCGATTTGCGCCATTCGTGCACAAGGCGGCGTGCAGCTATCGAATGGCAATAAAGTCATGCCCGATCCCATTTTAATTGGGCGCAATGCTGAAAAAATTGCGCTACTTGCAAAAACCCATGGCATTGATCGCTGGGGCACTGATCTAGATGCGGCGCTTTCCAATAAAGATGATGTCATCTTTTTTGATGCGGGCACGACGCAGATGCGCCCTACCTTGCTTGCCAAAGCCATCAAAGCGGGTAAGCATGTGTATTGCGAAAAGCCAATCGCCACCGATTTGCAGCAAGCGATGGATATTGCCAAGCTCGCGCAAGCCTCTGGACTTAAACACGGTGCGGTGCAAGATAAGTTGTTTCTGCCAGGCCTGCGCAAGCTAGATATGCTGCGTCGCGCAGGATTTTTTGGGCAAATGCTCTCGGTACGCATCGAGTTTGGTTACTGGGTTTTTGAAGGCGATTTGCAGCCCATTCAGCGTCCTAGCTGGAACTACCGCAAGGAAGACGGTGGCGGCATGATTTTGGACATGATTTGTCATTGGCGTTATGTGATGGACAATTTGTTTGGTCAAGTCCAAGCGGTCTCTTGCATGGGTGCGACGCATATCCCAGAACGCTTTGACGAAGACGGCAAGCCATACAAAGCCACAGCAGACGATGCGGCTTATGCGACGTTTGAACTCAAAGGCCACCAAGGTGAGCACGTGATCGCTCAGGTCAACAGCAGCTGGACAACGCGCGTGCGGCGTGATGATTTGGTGACCTTCCATGTCGATGGCACACATGGCTCGGCAGTAGCAGGATTGCAAGAGTGCCGTGCGCAAAGTCGTGTCGCCACGCCACGCCCCATTTGGAATCCAGACGTCAAACAGACAATGAACTTTTTCGATCAGTGGCAAGAAATCCCCGATTCACAGGTGTACGACAACGGCTTCAAAATTCAGTGGGAGCACTTCATCAAACACGTCGTCGAAGACGCTCCGTATGCATGGACACTGCCCGAGGCCGCCAAAGGCGTGCAATTGGTCGAGACTGCCTTGCAGTCTTGGAAAGAACGCCGCTGGATTGATGTGCCAGAGTTAAAGTTTTGATTCGAGACACAACCATGGCACTCGCACTCAAACTTATTGACGGCACAGGGGGGGTCGCCCTGTACGCCTTATCTGGCAAGGCTCCACAGATCACTAGCTCGCCAAAATTCAACCGCGTTGTGTACTCCGCTGCGCATGTGGTAGTCGACCCAGTGGCGGCGATTGACCCTTGGCTAGACTCTGCACTCGACTGGGACTCCACCATCGCCTATCGCCAATACCTGTGGAGCTTGGGGCTTGGCGTGGCCGAAGCCATGGATACTGCGCAGCGCGGCATGGGGCTGGATTGGCCGACCTCGCTAGAACTCATCCGCCGCTCACTTGATGCCGCCAAAGATGTGCCAGGTGCACTCGTTGCCAGTGGCTGCGGTACTGACCATCTCGCACCTGAAAACGCCAAATCTGTGGACGACGTGATCCGTGCGTATGAAGAACAGATGGAGGCCATTGAAAAACTAGGCGGCAAGCTCATCATCATGGCCAGCCGTGCCCTCGCCCGCGTCGCCAAAAGCCCCGCAGATTACGAACGCGTTTATGACCGCATCCTCTCGCAAGCCAAGGACAGCGTGGTCTTGCACTGGTTAGGCGATATGTTTGACCCTGCCCTTGCGGGCTACTGGGGGCATGGCGGAGGCAGTGCAAATATCGATGCCGCCATGGACACGGCGCTTGGCATCATCAACGCTCATGCCAGCAAGGTGGATGGCATCAAGATTTCACTCTTAGATAAAGACAAAGAAATCGCCATGCGTCGCAGATTGCCCGAGCCCGTTCGCATGTACACGGGCGACGATTTCAACTACGCCGAACTAATTGCAGGTGACGGAGTGGGCACATCAAAAAATCAGCAACAAAGCGATGCGCTTTTGGGCATCTTCGATGCCATCGCCCCTGCTGCAAGCACCGCACTATCTGCCTTGGCGGCAGGTGACACGACCAAATTCCATGCAGTCTTGGAACCCACAGTTGCCCTGTCGCGACACATCTTTAAGGCACCCACGCGCTTTTATAAAACAGGTGTGGTGTTTATGGCGTGGCTTAATGGTCACCAAAGCCACTTCAGCATGGTGGGCGGGCAGCAAAGCACACGTAGCTTGCTGCATCTGTGCGAGTTGTTCCGCTTAGCCGATCAGGCAAACCTGTTTCAGCAGCCAGAACTAGCGACGCGGCGTATGCAAAGCTTGATGGCGACGTATGGCATTGATTAATTAAAAATGGCATTCTTATGAAAAAACTTCTTGCTTCACTACTTTGTGCTACATCCTTACTCACAGTTACATCAAGCGGCCTCGCGCAAGCATGGCCCGACAAGCCCGTCAAAGTGGTGATTCCTTTCCCGCCAGGCGGCACGCTAGACAAAATTGGACGCATGCTCGCCGAAGACCTTAGCAAGCAATTTGGACAAAACTTTTTGGTGGACAACCGTGCTGGCGGCAATGGCATTATTGGTGGCGACCTCGTTGCCAGAGCGCCAGCGGACGGCTATACCCTGCTGTTTAATGCCAGCACTTTTGTCACCGCACCCATGACCATGAAGTCCGTGCCCTACAAAGTGCAAACCGACTTTGCACCGATTAGCTTGGTTGCGTTTGCCCCGCTATCCGTTGCCATTTCTAACAAACTCGGCGTATCGGATGTCAAAGGCTTGGTTGCAGCGGCAAAAACAAAGCAACTCAATTTTGCCGTGGGTTCGATTGGCTCCGCAGGACACTTGTGCACCGTCAAGTTAGAAAGCGCATTTGGCGTGGATGTTGCCATCGTTCCTTATCGCGGCACAGGTCCAGCCTTTCAAGATTTAGTGGGCGGGCAAATCGACGGCTTCATCGACCCCGTACTGGGCTCGGTGCAATTCCACAAAGCTGAACGCTTAAAAATCGTCGGGGTGACATCTACCAAACGCTTGCCCAATCTGCCCGATGTACCCACGGTTGCTGAAACGCTACCCCGCTTTGAATGCGCCAGCTGGTACGGCTTATGGGCTCCCGCCAAGACCTCGACCGATGTTGTCACCAAGCTGAATGCCGCTGTGAATAAGGCCTTGAATGGTGCCATGCGCGACAAGTTGCTCGCCGATGGCTTGGTGTTGGGCGGCGGATCCAGCGCTGAATTTGCTAAGTTTCAAGCAGACGATATTGCATCGTCGGGCAAGATCATTGCTGACAAGAAAATTTCCGTTGAGTAAGCGATTGTGAGCCAAACCGTTCAAACTGCTTGGGTCACTGGTGCCAGTTCTGGTATCGGATTGGCTATCGTGCAAACTTTGTTGCATAAGGGCTGGTGGGTGTATGGCATTGATAGAGATCAAACAACGACGCATCATGCCGACTACACACATGTTGTCGTTGACCTAAGCGATGTCTCTGCGATTGCTCAATTTTTAATGTCGCACCCGGATACGCCTTATGCATTAATCCACGCCGCAGGCCTCATGCACACGGCCTCATTAGGTAGCTTGGATGCTGCAGCTGGCACGCGTATGTGGCAAGTCCATGTGCAAGCAGCAACGCTGCTGGCGGATAGCCTGCTACCCAAGATGCAACAACGCGGATCAGGCCGCATGGTGCTGATTGGCTCACGCGTATCGGGCGGGATGGCAGGTCGCAGCCAGTATGCGGCAAGCAAAGCAGCGTTGGTATCGCTTACTAAAAGCTGGGCGGCAGAGGTGGTAACCAACGGCGTGACCATCAATGTGGTCTCACCTGCCGCGACCGACACGCCCATGCTGCAAAGTGGGCAACGCACAAGCTCTACGCCCAAGTTGCCACCTATTGGGCGATTGATTGACCCAGCTGAAGTGGCTGAGTTAGTGGCGTATTTGTGCAGTCCGCACGCAGCTGCGATCACAGGGCAAGACATCGCTGTTTGCGGCGGCTCGTCGTTACCCAAATGACTACAGCCGTTGGAGTCATTGGACTTGGTTTAGTTGGTACAGCACTGGCGCGTCGTCTATTAAATGCAGGCTATGCTGTACAGGGACATGATGTGCAAAGTCAAGCAAGACAAGGCTTTTCAGCCATTGGCGGCGTTTGGCATGATGATGTTCGAGGCTTGCAAGATTGCGATGTACTGGTGCTAGCAGTGTTTCAAACAACGGACGTTGAACAAGTGATGCAAGTCTTGTTTTTGGATTCTGCTGCCGCCGTGCGACCGCGCAAACTGGTGATTGATTGCAGCACTGGCGAGCCCGAACGATTAGAAAAACTTGCACCCAAGCTGGCAGCGTGCGGCATTGACTTCATTGAAGCACCGCTCTCGGGGTCTAGCCAACAAATCAATAGTGGCGAAGCGACGCTGCTTTTGGGCGGCGCGCAAAACGTGATTGAACAACACCAAAATTTACTGCGCGCGCTATCACCCACGTGCATTGTGGCGGGCGGCGTGGGCATGGGCGCTCGCGCCAAGCTGGCCACTAATTTAGTGCTCGGTTTGAACCGTGTCGTGCTGGCTGAAGGCATGGTGTTTGCGCAAAAGCTAGGGATAGAACCTGCTGCATTTTTGCAAATGGTTTTGAACACGCCAGCCAAATCTGATGCGGCACTGGTGAAAGGCGAGCGCATGGTAAATCAGAATTTCACTCCCGAATCACGCATCCGACAACATCTGAAAGACGTGGACGTGATGCTGGCTGAGGCGCAAAAACGCGGGCAACGCTTGCCGTTGTCTGAACAACATGCAGCATTGATGCGTGCCGCTGTTGCCGCTGGTGATGGTGAGCTTGATAACGCCGCCATCATTAAACAGATTGAACGAGAAAACAATAAAGGATTTTGATGCGCGATTTTTCTACCGATCACCACTGGCTATCCCTCAACACCGCGACGGTGCGCAAGTCTGAGGGCGTAGAACAACCGTTATCCGTTATTTTGGATGCGTGTGCAAGGCACGGAATCAGAGCCATATCTCCATGGCGTGATCAAGTCCATGCAGTTGGCCTTGACAAAATCGCTGCACAGGTGAAAGCCTTAGGCTTGCAGCTCTCGGGCTATTGTCGTGGCGGATTTTATCCCGCGCTGGACACCAAGGGTTTGCAGGACGCGCTGATTGACACGCGCCGTGCGATTGACGAGGCCAAAACTTTGAATGCCCCTTGCTTGGTTATGGTGGTCGGTGCTTTGCCAGGCGCGTTGCAAGGCAAGGCTTTACATAAAGACATTGCGTTGTCGCGAGCGCAAGTGCGTGATGGCATTGCAGCAAGTTTGGAGTACGCCAATAGCGTCGGTATGCCCCTTGCCATTGAACCCTTGCACCCGATGCAGGCAGCTGAACGCGCTTGCGTGAATACGCTGGAGCATGCGCTCGATTTGTGCGACGAGCTAGACCCTGCGCAAACAGCAAATGGACACGTATCTTTAGGTGTGGCGCTCGATGTGTATCACACTTGGTGGGATCCTAAGCTGTACGGACAAATCGCGCGTGCAGGCAAACGCATCTTGGCATTCCATGCATGCGATTGGCTCACGCCTACCACTGATCTTCTCAATGATCGCGGCATGATGGGCGATGGTGTGATTGAGATTCCAAAAATTCGACAAGCCGTTGAGGCGCAAGGCTTTGCGGGTTTTAGCGAAGTGGAAATTTTTTCATCTGCCAACTGGTGGAAACGCTCAATGGATGAAGTGCTCCAAACTTGTATTGAGCGACATAAAACAGCCGTGTAGTTTTTAACAACTGCATAATATTGCATTATTTTCTGCGGTAGCGGAAACATAATTCATGCATTCAATCTCATAAGGAATGCCATGACAACCGCCCCAAATTCAATTGTTGACTACCGCACCAGCCCTGATCAATACAAGCATTGGTCGTACAAAGTAGAGGGTCGCATCGCGACGCTTTCCCTCAACATCAACGAAGATGCAGGCATTCGTCCTGGCTACAAGCTCAAACTCAACTCCTACGATTTGGGCGTGGACATTGAGCTGCACGACGCGCTCCAGCGCATTCGTTTTTGCCACCCTGATGTGGCAACTGTTGTGGTCACGTCTGGCAAAGACCGCATCTTTTGCTCGGGCGCCAACATTTTTATGTTGGGGCTGTCAACCCATGCGTGGAAAGTGAATTTTTGCAAATTCACCAACGAAACCCGCAACGGGATGGAAGACTCCAGCCAACACGACGGACTCAAATTCTTGGCGGCGGTGAACGGTGCTTGCGCAGGCGGCGGTTACGAGCTGGCATTGGCTTGTGACGAAATCTATTTGGTCGATGACCGCGCGTCGGCTGTGTCGCTACCTGAAGTGCCGCTCTTGGGCGTGCTTCCAGGCACGGGCGGCCTGACACGCGTGACTGACAAGCGCAAAGTGCGTCACGATTTGGCCGATATTTTTTGCACCAGCGTGGAAGGTGTGCGCGGCGTGCGTGCCAAAGAATGGCGCTTGGTAGATGAGGTCATCAAGACAGCCGACTTTGGCGCAGGTATTGCCAAGCGAGCCGATGAACTGGTCGCAACTTCAGGACGCGTGGCAAGCGCCAACGTCGGTAAATCAAAAGGTGTTGAATGGACGCGTGTGGAACGCGAACTCTCAAGCGAGGGGAACACGCTCAATTACAAAACCGTGCAAGTCAGCATCGACCGCGCCAAGCGCACGGTCAGCCTCACGGTGCTTGCCCCAAATATCTCCCATCCTAGGGCTGCGCAACCAACCGACGCAGCAGGTATTGAAGCCGCAGGCGTGACTTGGTGGCCTCTGCAATTGGCGCGTGAGCTAGACGATGCGATCTTGCACCTGCGCACCAACGAGAGCGAGATGGGACTGTGGCTGCTCAAATCTAAAGGCGATGCAGCCGCTGTGCTGGCATCCGACGCAACACTGATTGCCAACAAAGACCATTGGCTGGTTCGTGCCACGATTGGCCATTTGCGCCGCACGTTCTCGCGTATTGATGTGTCCTCGCGCTCATTGTTTGCAATGATTGAAGCTGATTCTTGCTTTGTCGGCTCACTCTTAGAGATCGCGCTTGCCGCCGATCGCAGCTACATGTACTGTGAGCCTAACAATGAAGATAACCCACACATCACGGTCAATGAATGCAACTTTGGTCTGTTCCCGATGGCGACCAATCAATCAAGGCTGGAGCGTCGTTTCTACGAAGAAGCGCCCGCACTCAATGCCGTGCAGGCCTTATCTGGTAAGGCTTTGACGGGTAGCGATGCACTTGAGCTAGGGCTAATCACAGCAGCGCCAGACGACATCGACTGGGCAGACGAAGTGCGCCTAGCCTGCGAGGAGCGCATTGCGCTATCGCCTGATTCGCTTACGGGCTTAGAAGCGAACCTTCGCTTCAATGGCAAAGAGACCATGGTGACGCGCGTGTTTGGTCGCTTGTCGGCATGGCAAAACTGGATTTTTGTGCGCCCGAACGCCAGCGGTGAAAAGGGCGCGCTCAAGCTATACGGCAAGGGCACAACAGCCGCGTTTGATATGAATCGTGTTTAAAAACTGAAATTTAAATGAAAGGAACTAAAAATGTCCACTATCGACTACCAAGAACTAATCCCCAACAACGTCAATTTGTCCGAAGACAAAACACTTAAGCGTGCGCTAGAGCACTGGCAACCTAACTATGTGGAGTGGTGGAAGGACGTGGGGCCTGTGGGCTCCAACAATCACGACGTGTACCTACGCACCGCGATTAGCGTGGATCCGCAAGGCTGGGCAACCTTTGGTCACACCAAGATGCCTGACTACCGCTGGGGCATTTTTATGAACGATCGCATTAGCGATCGCAAAGTCGGCTTTGGCGAGCAACTGGGGCGCGACGTATGGCAAGAAGTGCCAGGCGAGCACCGCGCCAATCTGCGCCGCATCATCGTCACGCAAGGCGATACCGAACCCGCATCGGTCGAGCAGCAGCGTCATTTGGGGTTGACCGCGCCGTCGATGTACGACCTGCGCAACCTCTACCAAATCAACGTAGAAGAAGGTCGTCACTTGTGGGCGATGGTGTTTTTGCTGCACAAATACTTTGGTCGCGATGGTCGCGAAGAAGGCGATGCATTGCTAGACCGTCGCTCGGGCGATGCAAACAATCCACGTATCTTGGGGGCTTTCAATGAGCAAACACCCGATTGGCTCGCGTTTTTTATGTTCACTTATTTCACCGACCGAGACGGCAAGTTCCAATTGAACGCGCTGGCGGAGTCGGCTTTTGATCCACTCTCGCGCACCACCAAGTTCATGCTGACCGAAGAGGCGCACCACATGTTTGTGGGCGAGACGGGCATTAGCCGCGTCGTGCAGCGCACCTGCCAAGTAATGAATGAACTCAAAACCGATGACCCCGTCAAGCTGCGCGCGGCGGGCGTGATTGACCTGCCCACCGTGCAGCGCTATCTCAATTTCCACTACAGCGTGACAATTGATTTGTTTGGCGCAGACGAGTCCAGCAACGCAGCTATCTTCTACAACTCAGGCCTCAAAGGTCGCTACGAAGAGACCAAGCGCACAGACGATCACCGCCTCACCAATCAAACCTACAAAGTGTTGGAAGTGAAGAATGGCACGCTGCAAGAGAAAGAAGTGCCGATGCTGAATGCGCTAAACGAAGTGCTGCGCGACGACTTCATTACTGATTCGGTGGCAGGTGTGGATAGATGGAACCGCGTGATTAGCAAAGCGGGCATTGATGCCAAGCTCACCGTGCCGCACAAAGCATTCAATCGCAAAATTGGTGCGCTAGCGGGGCTTAAACTTTCACCGCAAGGCCAGGTGGTCAGTGATGTGGAATGGGCGGCAGGACAGGACAAGTGGTTGCCATCGAGTGGCGACCGCGCTTATGTCTCAAGCCTGATGGGGCGTGTCGTGGAGCCAGGTAAGTTTGCTAATTGGATTGCGCCACCAGCCATGGGCATTAACCGCAACCCTGTAGACTTTGAGTATGTTCGCTTTCATTAAATAACTCGCCATGTCACAAGTCGTCATCCACCAGCATCTGATCGACCCTGAAATTTGCATTCGCTGCAACACCTGTGAAGCGATTTGCCCCGTGGGTGCGATCACGCACGACTCGCGCAACTACGTAGTCAAAGCCGATGTCTGCAATAACTGCATGGCTTGCATTTCGCCGTGTCCCACAGGTTCGATTGACAACTGGCGCGATGTGCCTAAAGAGCAAGCGTATTCGATTGAAGAGCAGCTCGGCTGGGAGGAACTGCCTGCTGCTTTGGAAGGCATATCTGCCGAGGCTTCCCAAGCAGATGCCCCTGCAAGCCATTCTGCGCTTGGCCTAGCGGGCAGTGCATCGGTTGGCAGCACACAAATCGGAAGCATAGTTGCACCGCATTCGGCTGCCAAACCCGCGACCAATTTGCATGCACCCAAAAATCCAATCACAGCCAAAGTGACAGGCAACCACCGCGTGACGGCACTTGGCACATCCAGCGACACCCACCACATCGTTCTCGACTTTGGTACGCAGCAATTTCCCGTGCTGGAAGGTCAATCTTTGGGCATCATCCCATCTGGCGTAGATGCCAACGGTAAACCACATCATCCACGTCAATACTCCATCGCGTCGCCACGCAATGGCGAGCGCAAGGGCTACAACAATCTCTCGCTTACCGTCAAACGTGTACTGGTCGATCATGATGGCAAGCCCGTCGTAGGCGTGGCCTCTAACTATGTTTGCGATTTAAAAGTCGGCGACGAAGTGCAGGTCACAGGCCCTTTTGGCGCTAGCTTTTTAATGCCTAATCACGCAGGCAGCAACATTGTGATGATTTGCACAGGCACAGGCAGCGCACCCATGCGCGCCATGACCGAATGGCGCAGACGTGAACGCTTGAGCGGCACGCCCAACAGCGGCAAATTAATGCTATTTTTT
>JANXRP010000009.1 GCA_025352965.1 Comamonadaceae bacterium | reverse complement strand
GCACCTCAAAAAACTCATCTAAATTAGATGAGACGATGCATAAGAACCTAAGCCGCTCAAGCAGCGGCACGCTTTCATCCCCCGCCCAAGCGAGCACGCGCTCATTAAATTGAAGAATGCTGTGATCGCGATCTAATAGCTGTGTGGATGGTAATGAATGTGTCATAGGCCTACTAGTTTCCAGCTGCTATATGACATTTGTGTGACGATGAGGGAGTGCAAAAATGAGTTCCAAACGACCATCTATATGTTCGACGAGTGCAGAGCAGCTCTCCACCCAATCGCCATCATTGCAATACGTGATGTTGTCGATTTGACGTATTTCTGCTCGATGGATATGACCGCAGACAACGGCTTGATAGCCGCGTTTATCAGCTTCGTGAGCCACTGCGTTTTCAAATTGAGTGATGTAACTCAAAGCAGATTTGACTTTGTGTTTTAAATACGCCGACAACGACCAATAACTCATCCCTAAGCGGGCACGTATCCGATTCAGATGTCGATTGATCTTCAAAGTGAACTCGTACATGTGATCGCCCAAGTAAGCAAGCCACTTGGCATATTGCACGACTGCATCAAAATAATCACCATGTATGACCCACATCCGTCGCCCATCTTTAAGCGTGTGAACGGCTTCTTCTAGCACTTCAACACCACCAAAGTGATGCTCAACAAAGTGCCTAGCAAACTCATCGTGATTACCTGGAACGTAAACGACATGGCAGCCCTTACGGGCTTTGCGTAATAGCTTTTGCACAACATCGTTGTGAGCTTGTGGCCAATACCACTTGCCGCGTAACTGCCAGCCATCCACAATGTCGCCGACTAAGTACAGATAGTCGCTCTCATGAGCTTTCAGAAATTCAAGTAGCGCTTTGGCTTGACAGCCCGCAGTTCCAAGATGCAAATCGGATATAAAAATCGCGCGGTAATGCATCCCTTCAATCCAATTGGAAATGCTTTTTGTAGCGCGGCGACAAATCACTCATACGCGCCATCACGGGCAGGTCAGCTGTATTGAAATCAAGATCCAGTGCTGGCGGCCCCAATACCTTTGTGCCTAGGCGCAAATAACCTTTCAGCATGGCGGGAGGCTCGATATCAAGCGTGCTATCAAGACCTTCGAGCGGCAACGGCGTGCGAGGCATCACCTGCTCTTGCACTGGTGCAAGGTGCGTTTGCGAGAGCTTCGCCCACAAGCTAGCAGGCACATCTGCACCCATGTTCAACGGAATGCTGGCGCAGCCAATCATGGCGGAAAAGTTATTGCGTGCCATAAATTGAAACAGCTCACGACCCAGCGACATGATCACGCCGCCATGGCGAAAGTCTTTGTGTACGCAGCTACGCCCTAGCTCAACCATGCTATCCCGCTGTGCACGTAAGCGTGTCAGGTCAAACTCGGTATCAGTGTAGGAACAGCCCACGCGCTTGGCTTGCACAGGTGTCAGCAAGCGATACGTTCCCACAACTTGTGCAGTATGCAGATCACGCACGATCAAGTGCTCGCAATAGTCATCGAACATATCGATATCGTGCTTGGGGTTGTCACGGCTTGTTTTAAGCTTTGCGCCCATCTCGCCTGCAAATACGTCATAGCGAAGAGCTTGCGCTTCGCGTACCTCACTCAAATTCCGTGCCCACGTGACAGACAAACCCGCTTTATCTTCTACTGTCGCTGATTGCTCTACAAGCCTAGCTATCCGAGGACGTACCAGCTCTGGCTGTCGCTTGGACTTAAAGAACAATGATGCTAACGAGCCTGCAAATGGTGCTGTGGGATTTGAAATTTCTAACATTCATAACTCCTTTTGATCAATAGATTTAGGTGCCAACAACCCCACCGTCTTTGCGGCGAATGGCAAGCGTTGCGGAGCGTGGCCTGCCAGCCTTTGCGCCTTCTGGCCATCGGCTAATCGCGAGTGGCTTATCAGGGTCAGAGCGCTCACTGGCGGTCTCACCTGGGTGCT
The DNA here is from genome assembly GCA_025352965.1 of Comamonadaceae bacterium. Taxonomy (GTDB): domain Bacteria; phylum Pseudomonadota; class Gammaproteobacteria; order Burkholderiales; family Burkholderiaceae_C; genus JASGCK01. The sequence continues at coordinate 10,663 of JANXRP010000009.1, read as the reverse complement.
GGATATTGACGAAAACAGTGCGCTGATCAGGCGTAAAGCTAATGCCCGTGAGTTCGCACCCAGAAGGCCCAGTTAAAAAGCGTTTGATCTGACTTGTCACAGGATCTGCCACCAGCATCATGTTGTTACCAAACGCTTTGTAAATGCCTTGATTCATCACCGAGGTGGAGATATCGGTTTGAATCCACAAGAGACCATTCGGCGCAAAGCGCAGCCCATCTGGGCAACTAAAAATGTCACCCTTAACTGTTCCCTGATGCTCGGTTTTCGCCATGGCAGGATCACCCGCCAGCACAAAATGCGTCCAGCGGAATGTGGTCGCGGCGGCATCGTTGCCATCCTCTTGCCAGCGCAAAATATGTCCCATTTGATTGTCCGAGCGTGGATTGGCATCGTCAGGTTGCTCGGAAGATGACCGTCCTGCTTGGCCTCGCAGGTTGTTGTTAGTGAGCGTCACGAAGACTTCACGCGTATTGGGATGCACTGCAATCCATTCGGGCCTATCCATTTTGGTAGCACCCACCGCATCCGCAGCAGCGCGAGATTGGATCAGCACATCCGCTTGCACGGCAAAGCCTTTATCCGCTGTGAGTCCATTCATGCCCTGCGTGAGTTCAATCCACTGCCCCACGCCTTGGGCATCAAAACGCCCCGTGTACAACTTGCCCGAATCCAAAATATTCTTGTTGGCTGCGAAACCACCGCTCTTGACCTTATCGCTGCTCACAAACTTGTAGATGTACTCAAACTTTTCATCGTCGCCCATATAGACCACGGCGTGACCTTCTTTGCTGACGGTACAAGTCGCGCCTTCGTGTTTGAATCGACCAAGCGCCGTGCGCTTGACAGGCATTTGGTTTGGATCTTTGGGATCGATTTCTACGATCCAACCAAAGCGGTGTGCTTCATTTGGTTCAACCACTGAATCGAAGCGCGTATCAAAATCGTGCCATTGATAGCCCCAGCCTTTATTGCGCATGCCATAGCGCAACTCTTGCGGTGTGGGTTTGGCACTCGTACTGAAATAGCCATTCCAGTTTTCCTCGCAGGTCAGGTAAGTGCCCCATGGTGTTTGCCCTGCCGCGCAGTTGTTGAGTGTGCCCAGAACCCTTGTCCCGCTTGGGTCGTAGCTGGTCTGCATCTGCTTATGAGCAGCGGCTGGACCTGTGATTGCCATCATCGTATTGGCTGTGATGCGCCGTGCATATTTGGAGTTTTGCAAGACTTTCCAACCATCGGCTTTGCGCTCCACTTCAATCACACTCACGCCGTGTGCTTCTTGCGCTTTGCGCACTTTGATAGCGCTCCAATTTTTCATGCCGTCGGCGTGCAAGAGACCATCATCGGTGTACTCGTGGTTGATAGCGAGCAAGCCCCGATTGCCACTTTGACTCAAAGGGAAATACTCCATCCCATCGTGATGCATACCTGCTTGCAAAGCCTGCTCTTGCCACGTGTTGCTGGCGTCCGCCTTAAACACAGGACTGCCCAGCTTGGCACCCACTGGATCACCCCAGCGAAAGAGCACTTGCGCGTCATACTCTGGCGGAACCACCACTTCGTCACTGTTTGACACAGGCACAGCAGTAAAACCTAGCAATTCCCCTTTGGTTTTAGACAACAACTCTTTTGCAGCCAATGCTGCACCGCTGCCCGTCACACCTGTAAGCACTGCCACGGCAGCCAAGCTGCTCCCAATTAATTGACGTCTTGAGGTATCGACCTCTTCCAGATACGGATTGTTGGCGGTGTTCACGCCATCCGAATTTTCAAACTTGTTTGCATAGCTATCACTCATCACTGCACTCCTTGTTGTTACTTGAGTGCAAGTGTGCAAAAAGGATGTGACGATTGTGTGACGAACTTAGTTTTGCGCCACCGTATTCAAAATAATTTTGACGCTAAGTGGCGCTCCCGATTTATCTTTTACCGAGCTAATGGTTTTGTACGCGAGTGACTGAATTCGATCAGGCAATCTCACAAAATTATTTTTTTGCACCAGCTTGTCACCATTCATAAAAGCCCATACAAAAAACTCTAACGCCCGAGCAGTTTCCACGGGATGTTCGGTTTTTTTAGGAAAGAGCGCAAACGTGCCCATGGTAATAGGCCAAGCCCCCTCGCCTGCTTGCTGGGTGAGCGTGCCCGCAAAACTAGATTTGCTATACCAATCGCTGTGCATGAGCGCCTCGCGAAATCCATGATTCGATGGCGATACAAAATGCCCTTGCACGTTTTGCAATTGCGCACTTTTGAGTCCATTACTCTGAACATAACCGTAATCCACATAGCCAATCGCGCCTAGCGTTGTCTTGACTGCTTGTACCACGCCGTCACTTCCCTTCGCACCGATAAAAGTGTGTGGCCACGTCAAACTGGTCTTCACACCGTACTGTGATGACCACGCTGGGCTGACCTTAGCTAAATAATCTGCAAAGTTGTAAGTCGTGCCGGATCCATCGCTTCGAACAATTACTTTGATTTTTAAATCTGGCAACTTCAAACTAGGATTAAGTTGTCTGATTTGTGGATCATTCCAAACCGTAATTTCGTTCAAAAAAATCCGCGCTAAGGTAGCGCCATCCAATCGCAAAGGTCGATCGCTTAGACTGGGTAGATTGACCACAGGTGCAACGCCCGTGATGGCAATCGGAAACACCACAAGCCCCGCTTTATCAAGCTCGGCCTTTGAAGGTGCCACATCCGAAGCGCCAAAGTCGGTGGTGTTTTCACGAATCTTTTTTAACCCCGCCGATGAGCCAATCGACTCGTAAGCTACAGCAGAATAGCCTGACTTTTGATATTCATTCGCCCAACTTTGGTAGATTGGCGCAGCAGCCGAAGAGCCGGCGCCTTTGATACTTTGGCTCACCGCAAAACCGAATGGCACTGTAAGCAACAAGCTGCTAAGCGCTAAAGAGCAAATAGTCTTCATGGAACCTCTTGAATTACCCACACACGGGCGTTTGTAAATTTTTCATCTTGGCTAAAAAATGTGTCAACTTCATGACAAGATTCTTGGGTGCGCTGCTTTTACTTTGCACCATCATTGGCTTAGGCATCATGGCTGAGCGGCTTTCTGGCGACTGTGCTAGGTCATATGATGACTGATAGCTTTGCAGGCATTGCGCCACAAAATGCGCTTCACTTTATATTTGCCGAAATAATTGGAGCTGCCATTGGATATGGCTTTGCTGGCACTTTAAAGGGTTTTCCCTCTAAAAATGCTTAGTTTCTCAGTGGTATGATGACTTGCTGACAAGCAGTCTTTTCTTCTTTTTTTACAGGATAAATCATGCGCACTCGTTCCAGCGTTTTAACCCGTCGTCACCTCTTAGCAGCTGCGGCAGCCGCCTTGCCTGCTAGTCTTTTTGCACAAAGCGCAGGCTATCCGAATCGACCTGTAGATTTGATCGTGCCTGCGGGTGCTGGCGGCGGAACTGATGTACTGGCGCGCGTTTTTTCAGATGTAGCACGTAAGCATTTTTCGCAACCTATTACCGTGGTCAATCGCCCTGGCGCATCGGGCATGATTGGCCACGGCGAGATGATTAATGCAAAGCCCGATGGCTACAAAATCGCCATGATTTTTGCTGAAATCGTCATCGTTCCGCATCTTGGGCTCACCAAGTTGTCCTACGAGGATTTTGTGCCGATTGCTCAGCTCAATCACGATCCAGCAGCCGTCACGGTCAAGGCTGATGCGCCTTGGAAAACAATTGAAGAATTCATTGCCGCCAGCAAAGCGAAAAATGGCTCCATGTCCATGGGCAACTCGGGGCCTGGCTCCATCTGGCATTTGGCTGCTGCTGCCATAGAGGACAAAACAGGGGTGACATTCAATCATGTCGCATTTGGTGGCGCGGCGCCTGGCGTGCTCGCACTCTTGGGTGGACACATTGATGCCGTGGCGGTTAGCCCTGGAGAAGTGGCAACTCATGTGCAAAGCGGGAAGTTACGCACGCTTGCCGTCGCTGCCGATAAGCGTTTAAAAGGTTTTGACACCGTGCCAACGTTCAAAGAGCGTGGCTTGGACCTCTCAATCGGCACCTGGCGCGGTCTTGCAGCTCCCAAAGGTACGCCGCCAGAGGTCATCGCCATGCTGGGTACCGTCGCACGCAAATGCGCGGATGAACCAGCGCTCAAAGAGGGCCTTGAGCGTCTCAGCATGGGTTGGAGCTATGCGGATGGCGAGACGTTCCGTGCCAATATGAAGCGTGATAACGACTACTTTAAAGGCTTGGTCGGAAAACTAGGGCTGAAAGCCTAAGTTTGATTGCACGGGTATAATGAAAACGTTAACCACGGCGCTAAGTTAGCGCTGGTTAATAAGGTGGATACCTAGCGGTACTCTCGCCTCATAAGCCCCAGACCACAGATCTGCCGCGATGAGCAAGAGTCACGATACACCACACGAAACAAACTTATATACGGAATACTTGTTGGTAGATGCGTTTGAAGGAAATGACCCATCTGCCGATTTTTTGCTTTGATGATTTTTTTCACTGCACTGCGCCCCGCTACGGCAATCGTTCCCCACGTCAATGAATACGTGGCTTGCGATCGGCTAGACGTTTAACGTCTGCCCCTAGCAATTCGGCAATTCCCTCTCCCAGTTTGATTCGTGTTGGTTCGGGTGTCCTTGGTACGTTATGTACTGGGTTAGGACAATTTAAGGAACAAACATGAAACGCATGTTAATTAATGCCACGCAGGCGGAAGAGCGCCGCTTAGGCATCGTCGATGGTCAAAAACTACTCGACTACGAGATCGAAATCGAAGGGCGCGAACAGCGCAAAGGCAACATCTATAAGGCCGTCGTCACGCGCGTTGAGCCATCACTAGAAGCTTGTTTTGTCGATTATGGTGAAGAGCGTCATGGCTTTTTGCCGTTCAAGGAAATCTCAAAGCAGTATTTCCAATCCGACGTTCCCGCATCGCAAGCGCGCATTCAAGACGTGATTAAAGAGGGGCAAAGTATCCTCGTTCAGGTAGAAAAGGAAGAACGCGGCAACAAGGGCGCAGCACTGACCAGCTTTGTGTCTATCGCTGGTCGTTATGTCGTTTTGATGCCGAATAACCCACGCGGCGGCGGTGTGTCACGCCGCATTGAGGGTGAATCTCGCGCTGAGCTGAAAGATGCTCTAGACCAATTGGAATACCCAAAAGGCATGAGCATCATCGCCCGCACGGCTGGTATTGGCCGCTCGGCAGAAGAGCTGCAATGGGATTTGAATTATTTGCTTAAATTGTGGACCGCCGTAGATGGCGCTGCACAAGCTGGCAAGGGCGCTTTCTTGATTTATCAAGAGTCGTCACTCGTCATTCGCGCCATCCGTGACTATTTCAACTCAGACATTGGCGATATCTTGATCGACACCGACGACGTGTACGAGCAAGCGCGTCAGTTTATGGCGCATGTGATGCCTGAACACGAAGCCAAAGTTAAGCGTTATCGCGACGACACGCCGCTGTTCTCGCGCTTCCAAATCGAACACCAAATCGAAACCGCGTATGCCCGCACGGTGCAACTGCCAAGCGGCGGCGCGATTGTGATTGACCATACAGAAGCGCTTGTCTCGGTGGACGTGAACTCGGCACGTTCGATTCGCGGTGGCGATATCGAAGAAACCGCCACGCGTACCAACTTAGAAGCGGCTGACGAAGTTGCACGCCAAATGCGTCTGCGCGATTTGGGTGGACTCATCGTGATTGACTTTATTGACATGGAAGAGTCAAAAAATCGTCGCGAAGTCGAAAATCGCCTGCGTGATGCACTGCGCCAAGATCGTGCCCGTGTGCAGTTTGGCACGATCAGCAAATTTGGTTTGATGGAAATGAGCCGTCAGCGCCTGCGTCCAGCACTGAGCGAGGGCGCATCGATCCCTTGCCCACGCTGCGGCGGTGCAGGCCATATCCGCGATACCGAAAGCTCGGCGCTGCAAATTTTGCGCATCATCCAAGAAGAGGCCATGAAAGAAGGCACAGCCGCCGTGCGCGTACAAGTGCCTGTGGAAGCAGCTTCTTATTTGCTGAACGAAAAGCGTAACGAAATTGCCAAGATTGAACTGCGCCAACGTATCAGCGTGCTGCTCATTCCGAACAAAACGCTAGAGACACCTAACTACAAGTTAGAGCGCCTCAAGCACGATGACCCACGTTTAGACAACATCGAAGCTAGCTATAAATTAGCCGAAGAGTTTGAAGATCCAAGCAGCGGCGCACATCGTTCGCAAGAGCCAACAAACAAACAAACGCCGATCATTAAAGGCGTCTTGCCTGATGCGCCAGCACCTGCACATGTCGAGCCAGCGCCGCGTACAACTGCCCGCGAGGCCAAGCCAGCTATGGCCTCTGCGAGTGCCAATCCTGCGTTAGCAGCCAAATCTGAAGCCTCTAGCGGCGGCCTCTTTGGTTGGATCAAAAATCTGTTTGGCGCAACACCGACACCTGAAGTTAAAGAAGAAGCGCAGTCCAACGTAGGACGCGGCGGCTCACGAGAGCGCGGCGGACGCAATGATCGTGGTGGTCGTAACGACCGTGGTGGTCGTGGTCGTAGTGATCGTGGTGGAGAGCGTGCCCCGCGTGAAGATGGCAAACCAGCCGAACCGCGTGAGCCTAGAGGAGATCGCCCTCCGCGTGAGCCTAGAGCCGATCGTGCGCCGCGTGAGCCCAGAGCCGATCGTGCGCCGCGCGAGCCACGTCCAGAGGGCCAAGAGCAGCGTGAACCACGTGAACCTAGAGCCGAACGAGCACCACGCGCCCCGCGCCCTGACCGTCCAGACCTGCGCCAACCACGGGAAGGCGATGCACCAGCCTCTGCAGCGGCTTCGCAAACTTTGATGGATGGACAAGCTCCGATTGAAGGCCAAGACCAGCAAACAGCGCCAGAGCAACGTGAGCCACGCGAACGCCGTAACCGTGACCGTTATGGTCGTGACCGCAGAAGTGAACGCGGCTCAGAAGGCGTTGATGAGTCTGCAAGCCAAGACCAGCAAGGCGTGCAAGCCACTCCTGCTGCCGATGCGCCAGCGTCTGCCATTCCCGTGGCAGCACCTGTACAGCGTCCTATGGCACAAGCGCAAGCTGCTGCCCCAGCCCCAGTGGTGGCTCCTGCTGTAGTGCCTATGGCCGCTGCACCAGCTGGTTTGCCTAAAGTACAAGCTTATGCCTTGCCTGTAGCCGACATGGCACAAGTAGCTGAAAGCTCCGGACTTCAATGGGTGAACTCAGACGCTGCCAAGATTGCGGCTGTTCAAGCGCAAATTGCGGCAGAGCCAAAACCTGTGCATGTGCCACGTGAGCGTCCGCCTGTGGTCGAGATCAAAAACGAGCCGCTCGTGATGGTGGAGACCAAGCGGGATCTTGGTGAGATGAAGTTACCTTTTCAAGCGTAATGCTCAAACATAAAAAAGAGCCGCAAGGCTCTTTTTTATGGGATCAAAATTGTTGTGCCCGTCGTTTTGCGAGCTTCCAAATCACGATGCGCTTGCTGCACATCCGCCAGCGCGTAACGCTGCTCAATGGGGATCGTGATAGCGCCACTAGCCACCATGCCAAAGACCGCATCAGCCATGGCCTGCGCAGATTCGCGAGTTGCCAAATGCGTAAACACCGTGGGACGTGTGATGTGCAATGAACCCTTCGCGCCCAAGATGCCAATGTTCACTGGCGGCACGTTGCCCGATGCGTTGCCGTAGCTTGCCAAGAGGCCAAATGGCGAAAGACAATCTAGCGACTTTTCAAACGTGTCTTTGCCAACTGAGTCGTAAACGGCTTTGACACCTTTGCCGTTTGTAATTTCTTTGACGCGAGCCAAGAAATCTTCGCTCGAATAGTTGATCGTGTGTGCCGCGCCATATTGCTTGGCAAGCGCGCATTTCGCATCCGAGCCCGCCGTGCCAATCAGCTGCAAACCCATATTTCGAGCCATTTGGCAAGCGATCAAACCCACGCCACCAGCAGCTGCATGGAAGAGGATGTGGTCCCCTTTGTGCAGGCCACCTTGTGGCAGCGTTTTATGGAGTAAGTAATACGCCGTAAAGCCTTTGAGCATCATGGCTGCGCCCGTTTCAAACGAAATGGCGTCTGGCAACTTGCACACCGTCTTGGCAGGCATCACACGCGCTTCGCAATAACTGCCAGGGGGTTGGCTTACATACGCCGCACGGTCGCCAGCTTTCAAGTGCGTCACGCCTTCGCCCACAGCTTCGACAATGCCCGCGCCTTCCATCCCGAGGCGTAGCGGTAGTGGCAGTGCGTACACACCCGCGCGTTGGTACACGTCGATGTAATTCAGTCCAATGGCGTGATGGCGAATACGGATTTCGCCCGCGCCTGGATTGCCGACTTCTACATCGACAAGCTGCATTTGCTCTGCACCGCCCACGGCGTTGATGATGATTGCTTTAGACATTTATGGTTCCTTTTTAGAAGTGCCAAATTTTGCAACAAACCACACGCCGCTAATCACCAGCACTGTCCCCACCATGACCCAAGGCGTGAGCGGCTCATCCAGAATCACCACCCCCATTGCCAACGTCACCACAGGACCAATCATGCCAATTTGCGAGGCAAGCGCAGGACCAATGCGCTCCACCGCCATCATCACAAGTAGCACGGGCAAAACCGTGCACACCACAGCGTTTAACAACGATAACCAAAGCACAATGGGCGCGACCTGAAAAGCCATATCCATTGGGCGCAAAAACAAAAACTGCAGCACGCACATAAAAGCCGCCATGCTGGTGGCAAGACTGGCTAGCCTAATGCCACCCACGCGCTTGACCAGTTCACCGCTATAGAGCAAATACACGGCATAAGACAGCGCGGCTAAAAACACCAGGCCACTGCCAAGCCAAATATCATGCGCTGCTTGGGCACTCTTTGCCGCGCCCGTCAGATAAAGCTCATGCCCAAATACCAAGGCGATACCCACATAGCTGATCGCCATTGCCCCCACCTGCCAAAGACTCACGCGTTTGCCTAAAACAAAAAAACCAATTAGCAGCACCAGTGTTGGATTCAGGTACATGATGAGCCGCCCCAAACTCGCCGTGATGTATTGCAAACCCGCAAAGTCTAAAAAACTACCCAAGTAGTAACCCACAAATGCTAGCAACAAAACGCCCAGCCAATCACGCGCAGAGAGTGCCGCTTTGCCACGTCCCGACCACAAACCAATCACGACAAAAAATGGCAGCGCAAACAGCATCCGAAACATGAGCAACGTGACAGCGTCTACGCCGTATTGATACGCTAATTTGATAATGATGGATTTGCCGCTAAATGCAATCGCGCCAATGATGGCGCAAATGATGCCTGTGCGGTAGTGAGGGAAATGAATCATGCAACAATTGTCGAACATTCACTCAGTTAATATGCAAACAAATAAATTTCATTTGCGCTTATGACACATGTACCAACGCCAGAGATAAAGAAAATTTATGACGATGCTCGTGCCGATTTACTTAAGCGAGATCTTTCTAACACTGAGAATTTTGACAAATCAATTTTGACTTACTCCTCTGCAGGTTTGGCATTGTCACTAGGATTTTTAAAAGATTTTGTTCCCATGCATGCAGCTGCATGCCCGTGGCTTTTGTACCTCTCGTGGATGCTATTTGTTTTAGCGACTTTGATTACACTCGCCTCATTCTTGATAAGTCAACGTGGTATTACCCAGCAGCTTAGAACCATCTACAGTTATTACATTGAAGGCAATCTGAATGCCCTTGACGAACCCAATAAATACTCAGCGTGGCTTAATTGTGCAGCTTATTTAGCGGGAGCAGCATTTTTAGTTGCGCTTACATTAACCACACTATTTGTTGCAATTAATCTTAATAGGGAGCCCAGTATGTCAAATGGAAATTCACTCATTAATAAAGGGGCATCAATACCCCAAATACCAAAACCTTACGGGGGTGCAGCAATTCCAAATATTCAGCCTACTACCAGTACGGCGCCCCCGCCAAGCCCAGCGCCATCGCCACCGCCCAAACCTACAAACTGATAAATCCACTTGTAGTAAGCCCAGCTCTTTTCATGGCCTCAGATGCGACATTTGTTGACTACGTTTTAGAGCAAATGCATGGCGCTGGCGCGCTTGTGAGTCGCAAAATGTTTGGTGAATACGCCATCTATTGCGACCAAAAGGTCGTGGCTTTGGTGTGCGACAACGAACTATTTGTAAAAGTGACGGCACAGGGACGATCCTTTCTAGATAAGGCTTCCCAGCCTATTTTGCTTGCGCCGCCCTATCCAAGTGCGAAAAATTCATTTTTGATTCAAGATCAATTAGATGACCGTGAATGGCTAGCGCAATTGATTCGCCTCACGGCCGATGCACTGCCTGCGCCAAGGCCTAAAAAGCCTGCTAAACCAAAAGAGGCTTAATCTAAAAATGATGCATAATTCGATTATTGCATCAAAATACAAAATTGCATCAAATGAAAAATGTAGCATCACCTGCCGCTATCCGCACTACCATCACGCTTCCGCTGGATGTGTATGAGTTCGTTAAAACTTATGCGAATGCTAAAGCCATGAAGCTCAGCGAAGCGATAAGCGATATGGCGCGGCAAACCAAAGCCTCGGCCGCAGGTGTTCGCCCTATGGGAATGATCAAAAAAGGAGAATTTTGGGTGGTAGATGTTGACAG
>JANXRP010000033.1 GCA_025352965.1 Comamonadaceae bacterium | reverse complement strand
CTTCTATTTCGGCAGGAAGACTTTGCGCCCAAAGCGCAGGAGCGAAAAACAAAAGGTAGGGAAGAACAAGCTTGGATAATGAGCGCATGACAAATTCTAAGTCCCGCGCCGTTGGCATTGCTGCCGCCATCATCACCATCTTCATTTGGACAGCCTTTGTCGTGATTGGCAGAGCCTCCGCAAAAATGACGCTTACGCCCTTCGATATGGTTTTTTGCCGCATGTTGGGCGCGGCATTGGTCGTGATTCCGTGGGGGATTTTTTTAGTTAACCGTATGCGCACATTGCCAAGCGAGACCAATGCCAGCAAGCCCTACAGCCTCTTTGGTCTATCGCCATTACCGCTTCGTCAAACCTTGATATTGGGCGTTTTTGGCGGTCTGTGCTTCTCGCCCTTGGCCTACACCGCCTTTACGTTTGCACCTGCTGCGCATGGTGCGGTACTGATGCCAGGCACGCTGCCGCTGTCCACGGCTTTGTTTGCCATGATTATTTTGAGTGAGCGCTTTAGCAAACAGCGCGCGTTGGGGCTTGTGCTGATTGCTTGTGGCGGATTGCTGGTCGGCGGCGAGAGCTTGCTCAAGGCTTTTCAAGGCGGCACGGTTTGGATAGGTGATGTGCTGTTTGTGTGCGCGTCCAGCACTTGGGCGATGTATTCAGTGTTAGCTCGCAAATACAAAGTCGATGCGGTAGAGGCCACGATTGCGTTTACGGTGTTTGCCGTGCTGTGCTACGTGCCGCTCTACGCCGTGCTGGCGTATCTGCAAGCCTTGCCGTTTGGGCTGGTCAGCCATTTGGCGGATGCGCCGTGCTCGGAGGTCATCATGCAAATGCTGATGCAAGGCGTGGGTTCGGGCATTGTGGGCAATATCGGATTTACGCTCATGCTCAAACACTTTGGCCCTGTGCGCACCACCATGATGACGGCGCTCGTACCCTCGCTTTCGGCATTGTCAGCGGTGTATTTCTTGGGTGAACCGCTTTATTGGAACTTGATTGCGGGCTTAGTGTTGGCTTTGATTGGCGTTGTTTTGGGTATTACTTCGAGCGCTCGCCCAATAGTTCCCTCCGAACGGGGGGATGTCAGCAAAGCTGACAGGGGGGAAGGCTTATCCGCACCAAATCAACTAATTGGTGATACTGCCGACTTCCCCCCGCGCTTCGCGTCCGCCCCCCGTTCGGGGGGCACTAAGGCAGTATGAAACTCCTTGCCTTTGATACCAGCACCGAATGGTTGTCCATTGCTGTGCAAAGCGGCGATGAGATTTTTGACTATTCGGGCGCAGGCGGCGCGCAGGCCTCTAGCCGATTGATTCCTGAAATCCAAATCTTGATGGAAAAGGCGGGTTTGACGCTGCAAGATTTAGACGGCATAGCTTTTGGCGCGGGGCCTGGTGCGTTTACTGGCCTCAGGGCGAGCTGCGCCGTGGCGCAGGGACTCGGGTTTGGCGCGAACGTGCCGCTCTTGCCCATCAATACGCTGCACGCGGTAGCCGTGCAGATCCATGCGACGACAGCAGAAAAAAAAATCACCGCCGCGCTGGATGCCCGTATGGGCGAAGTTTATTGGCAAATATTTGATTTTGGAGCGAGCGCCCTGGGCATACCTGTGGGCGAGCCTCAGCTCTCAAAGGCAGACTCACAAAGCTTTGCGCTAGGCATCTTGCCTACAGCCTTTGCTCTGCTTGGTTTGGCAGCTGACATGCTGTTGAGGAACCAGCAGGTAAGGCCTGTGGACGCGTTGCCGCTTTATGTACGCAATAAAGTGGCCGAGACCACGGCAGAGCGCGAGGCTGCAAGAGCATGAATTTGGTTTTTACGCGCAAAGAAAATAATGACATAGTCGCCAATCTTGAGCTTATGCGCGGCGTGGACGATGCCGAGATTTTGAATATCGAAACAAGTCCGAGCCACAGGCGGCAAGGTCTTGCGCAAAGCTTGTTAGCTGAAGCCTTTGATTGGGCGCGGCAAAACCAGCGGCAAGCCGTCTGGCTAGAGGTTCGCGCGGGTAACGACGCGGCGATTAACCTTTACCGCAAAACGGGCTTTGTGCAGGTCAGCACACGTCAGCGTTATTACTCTAACTTTGATGATGCGCTTGTGATGAAATACACCCTATGACAACGAACTTGGTTTTGGACTCTCGGGCGCGCGCCATGCTGGCGGAAATGGGCGTGCGCGTGTGGTTGCCAAGTGATGCGACGCCCATAGTGGCACTGCCGCAGGCCATCCAGCCTGCTTTGGCAGAGCCAATCGCCATCCCCGTGCGACGCGAACCACCGCTGCGCTTGCCTGTGCTCTCTACGCCGCCTGCCGTTATTGGCTCTGCGCCCGTTCGGTACGTGATGGACAATTTGCCAGAAGGCGGTGATTTTGAAATCATTCTTTTAGGCGAGCCGTGCACAGGGGACGCCGAAAAGCTGCTTGCTAGCATGATGCGCCTGCTGGGCACCAAAACCTTCGCGGCGCAGATGGTGTCATCGCAAAACGAGGCGGAGTCGCTCGCGGATCAGTTAGCGAAGATTCCCTCTAAAGTGATCGTCGCTCTTGGCCCTCACGCTGCCCGCGCCTTGCTGGACAAGACCTCTGGAGAAATGCCCTTTGGTAAACTACGCGGCACCGCGCACCGCGTCGATGGGCTTGGTAGCCGGGTCGTTGTGACCTATCACCCTTTGCAATTACTCAGACAACCACTAGTCAAAGCGCAAGCTTGGATCGATTTAAAGCTCGTCATGAAGGTCTCTCTCGATGAAAACTAACCCACAACTATTGCCACTATTTAAACGCTGCGTCGCGTCGCTTGTCATTGTTTTTACGGTGGCTAGCTGCGCAAACGCGACTTTTAATTTCACAGATGTGGCGCGACCAGAAGGGGCTCAGCCAAATGCCGAACAGCGCCAAGCCAATTTTGCCAGCGGATTTGGCGAGCGACACACCATTGATGCCGCTAAAGTCTGCGGCGGGGCTGATAAAGTAGCATCTGTTGACGTAAATCAATCGTTTATGGATGCGGTGATTGCTACAGTCACGCTAGGCATTTACACACCGCTGTCGGCACGTGTGTTTTGCAAATAATCGGCAGTAAGTAATTATTTTTTGGAGTTTGTTATGCGTATTGGTGTTCCATTAGAAACGACAGCCCTTGAAACCCGCGTGGCTGTCACCCCCGAAACGGCGAAAAAACTGATCGCGCAAGGGCATCAGATTTTTCTGCAATCAGGTGCAGGCGTTGCCGCTAGTTGCACGGATAGCGCTTACGAAGCTGTTGGTGTGACGATTACCGACTCGGCGACCGCTCTAGGTTGTGAGCTAGTTTTGAAAGTACGCAGCCCAAACAGCGGCGAATTAGCGTCCATGAGCAGCGGACAAACACTAGTCGGCATGCTCAATCCATTTGACAAAGAGGGCCTGCAGGCCTTAAAAGATAAGGGTTTGCAGGCATATGCCTTGGAAGCCGCACCTAGAACGACTCGTGCGCAAAGCATGGATGTGCTCTCATCCCAAGCCAATATCGCAGGCTACAAAGCCGTGATGATGGCGGCGAACTCGTACCAGCGCTTAATGCCGATGCTGATGACGGCGGCTGGCACGATCAAAGCGGCGCGTGTGGTCATCCTAGGCGTGGGCGTGGCGGGCTTGCAAGCCATTGCAACTGCTAAGCGTCTTGGCGCGGTGATTGAGGCATCCGATGTGCGCCCTAGCGTGAAAGAACAAATCGAGTCCTTGGGCGGTAAATTTATCGACGTGCCTTACGAGACCGACGAAGAACGCGAAGCCGCCGTTGGTGTGGGCGGTTACGCCAAACCCATGCCGCCAAGCTGGTTGGCACGTCAGGCCGTCGAGGTGGCCAAGCGAGTCGCCAATGCCGACATTGTGATCTCCACAGCGCTCATTCCAGGCCGCGCTGCGCCCACCTTGATTACCGAAGAGATGGTCAAAAGCATGAAGCCAGGCTCGGTGATTGTGGACATGGCGGCAGGTAAGGGCGCGGCGCGACAAGATGGTGGCATCGGCGGCAATTGCCCGTTGACTGAGACCGATCAAACGGTGGTCAAACACGGCGTCACGCTTATTGGCGCGACCAATATCCCCGCGCTAGTGGCGGCAGATTCGTCGGCACTCTACGCACGCAATGTGCTGGATTTTTTAAAGCTCATCGTGACCAAAGAAGGCGCGCTGCAATGTCCTGCGGATGACGACATCGTGCAAGCTTGCTTGATGACTAAATAATAAAAATTTAAGGAATAAAAATGGAAGCAGTCTCCCCCACCATCCTCAATCTCATCATTTTTGTGCTGGCTATCTACGTGGGTTACCACGTGGTGTGGACCGTCACCCCTGCGCTGCACACGCCGCTGATGGCAGTGACTAATGCGATTTCCGCCATCGTCATCGTCGGAGCCATGTTGGCTGCGGCTTTGACCGAAACCACGCTTGGCAAAACCATGGGTGTGTTGGCCGTGGCGCTAGCCGCCGTCAATGTGTTTGGCGGATTTTTAGTGACGCGCCGAATGCTGGAGATGTTTAAGAAAAAAGAGCGTAAAGCTGCGCCTACAGGAGAAAAAGCATGAGCATGAATCTCGTCACATTTTTGTATTTGATCGCCAGCGTTTGCTTTATTCAAGCGCTCAAGGGGCTGTCGCATCCCACTACCTCGATTCGCGGTAATGCGTTTGGTATGGCGGGTATGCTGATCGCTGCTGTTACTACGGCGGCGCTGATTTTTGAGCTGTCCAAAGGATCACTCACTGGCTTGTCATGGGTGCTCTTGGGGCTCTTGGCTGGCGGCGCAGCAGGCACGATCATGGCCAAGCGTGTGGAGATGACCAAGATGCCTGAGCTGGTGGCATTTATGCACAGCATGATTGGTCTAGCGGCGGTATTTATTGCGATTGCGGCGGCTGTGGAGCCTTATGCGTTTGGCATTGTGGCTAAAGGGGTCGCTATTCCTGCTGGCAATCGTTTGGAGTTGGCGCTTGGCGCGGTCATTGGTGCGGTCACGTTTAGCGGCTCGGTGATTGCTTTTGGCAAGTTGTCAGGCAAATACAAATTTCGTTTGTTCCAAGGCGCATCGGTGCAGTTCAAGGGGCAGCATCCGCTGAATGCCGTGCTCGGCGTTGTGATGCTGGGCGCGATTGTGATGTACACCGCCACGCAGTCCAGCGAGGCTTTTGCTGTGGCCTTGCTGCTAGCCTTTGTGATGGGCGTGCTCATCATCATCCCGATTGGTGGTGCGGATATGCCTGTCGTGGTGTCGATGCTCAACAGCTACTCTGGCTGGGCGGCGGCGGGCATTGGCTTTAGCTTGAACAACTCCATGCTCATCATTGCCGGTTCGCTGGTG
>JANXRP010000194.1 GCA_025352965.1 Comamonadaceae bacterium | reverse complement strand
TTGGAGCCGCCCAGCTCGGGCAAATCCACAATCGCGGCGCCTTCCATCACGGTTGCGCCTAATTTTTCTAATAGCTTTTTGCCTGCCATCATCGTGCCACCTGTGGCGATGAGGTCGTCAATTAACAGCACTTTTTGTCCTTTGGTGACGGCATCGGTGTGCAGTTCGACCGTCGCGCTGCCGTATTCCAGCTCATACGTTTCTTCAATGGTGTCGTAGGGCAGTTTGCCTTTTTTGCGAATCGGCACAAAACCAACATTGAGCTCATAGGCGACGACCGCGCCGAGGATAAATCCACGGGCATCAAGGCCTGCCACCACATCGGGGCGTAGCGCGGGATCCATATAGCGATGCACAAAAGCGTCAATGAGCACGCGAAAGACTTTTGGGGTTTGCAATAACGGCGTGATGTCGCGAAACTGTACGCTAGGCGCAGGCCAATTTGGCACCGTGCGGATATTGGCTTTCAAATAATTTTGTAGCGTGTCAGTGATGTCCATCTTCGTTCTCGTCGTAGTAATTTCTAAGAAGTGCGTAGCGAGCGCTGCGCTGGTCTTGCACGGCACGAATCACTCGGCGCATGGGCACGCCCACCATGGCCAGTGCGTGCGAGGCCAGCATGAGTGAGCCTTCCAGCGCGTCGGGTACCACTTCGGCGGCACCTGCGGCTTGTAGTGCTTCTAAGTCGTGGTCGTCGCGGGTACGAACGATGACGGGGACATTCGCGGCGTGCTCGCGCATCCAAGCGAGCAACCTGAGTGCCGCAGGGGTGTCAACAAACGTCACAACAATGGCACGTGCACGGTGGACACCCAGTGCTTGCAGCGTCGCAGGGCGCGTGGCGTCGCCAAACACCGCAGAGCCCGTGTGTTCAATCAAATCAGGATCTAAATCGACTGCCATCGTGGGGATGTTTTCTGCTGCCAACATCGCACTCAAATTTTGCCCACTACGGCCAAAGCCACACACGATCACGTGATTTTTCATTTTGAGTGTTTTGGATGCCATTTGCGTGAGCGAAAGTGATTGCGTGAGCCACTCGCTACTCACGACTTTGAGTACTAACCAATTGCTGTGCATGATGATGAAGGGTGTTGCTAGCATGGACACGACCATGCTGGCCAAGATGGGATTGAGCAGTTCTGGGGGGACTAATTTTTGCTGACTGGCTAGCGTGAGCAGCACAAAGCCGAACTCGCCTGCTTGTGCCAAATAAAGCCCTGTGCGCAAGGCGGTGCTCTTCGTTGCACCAAACATAAACGCCAGCACGGCGACCAGAGCCGATTTAAATAAAACAGGCAGCAAACTGAGCACTAGCACCAGTGGCCATTGCGCCAGCACGAGTCGCCAATCGAGCAACATGCCAATCGAAATAAAAAAGAGTCCCAGCAGCACATCGTGGAAAGGGCGAATTTCGGCTTCGACTTGGTGTTTGAATTCAGTCTCCGAAATCAACATACCCGCAATGAATGCACCTAGCGCAAGACTAAGTCCTGCTAGTTCGGTGAGCCAAGCCAAGCCCAGCGTAATGAGCAAAATATTCAGCACAAATAGCTCTTCGCTTTTTTTGCGTGCGACCAATTTGAGCCATGTGTGCATGACGCGTTTACCGCCGACTAACAACACCAAGACAACAACCGTGGCCTTCAAAGCCCCAACCAGTAAGGATTGCACGAGATCTGATGCGGGAGCGCCCAAGGCAGGAATCAAAATCAAGAGCGGGACCACGGCAATGTCTTGAAACAGCAAAATACCCATGACGCGCCTGCCATGCTCGCTTTGTAATTCGGCGCGGTCGGCTAGCAGTTTGGCCACAATCGCGGTACTACTCATCGCCAGCGCCGCCGATAGCGCGACTGAGGCTTGCCAAGTCATGTGTAGCGTGCCAATCCACCAACTCGGAAAGAGAAACGTCAAGCCCAAAGACACCACAGGCGCGACCAGCAGCGTCACAAAGACTTGCGAGAGCCCAAGGCCAAACACGTGACGGCGCATGGCTTGCAGCTTGGGGAGGCTGAACTCCAGCCCAATCACAAACATGAGAAACACGACACCAAATTCGCCAAGGTGCCTAATGAATTCGGACTTGCCTGCCAAGGCTAACGCGTTGGGGCCAATCAGCACCCCCACAGTCAAGTAACCCAACATGGGTGGTAATTTGAGACTGCGAAATACCACCACACCTAGCACAGCAGCTAGCAAGTAGAGGAGAGTGAGTTCTAGCGCAGTCATGACCTCACCAAGTTGGCAAGCTCAACGGCCGATTTGACGCCGAGTTTTTCAAAGACTCTGGCGCGGTGCACTTCGACGGTGCGCACGCTAATAGAGAGCTCGTCGGCAATGAGTTTATTGGGCAATCCATCCATCACAAGACGCATCACTGCTTGTTCGCGCTCGGTGAGATCGGCTAATTTTTTATCGATACTCATTTGCGCTTGCATCCGCGTAATGGCTTGGTTGGACTGGTGCAGCGCGGCTTCAATCCGATCAACCAGTAAATTATTGGAGAACGGTTTTTCGCAAA
Organism: Comamonadaceae bacterium; assembly: GCA_025352965.1. Lineage (GTDB taxonomy): Bacteria > Pseudomonadota > Gammaproteobacteria > Burkholderiales > Burkholderiaceae_C > JASGCK01. Next base: position 12,484 of record JANXRP010000194.1, on the reverse strand, counting down.
AATCAAATGCGCCGCGCTTGACTGCATCAACGGCGGTGGGCACATCGGCGTGACCAGTCAAAAAGATAACGGGCATGGTCTCTGGCAAACCACGTGCAATCAATTCACTAAAGAGCTCGAGTCCGCTCATATGCGGCATTCGAACATCGAGCAGCAAGCAACTGGGATATTTGTTGTTGTGCTTTGGCAGCGCTGCCAAAAAAGATTCTGCACTGTCAAAGCTCTCGTTGGCTAAGCGGCGTGTGCGCAGCATCCAAGCCAAGGCTTCGCGGACGCTGGCATCGTCATCCACAATGTAGACAGTGGCATCAAGCAGTTGTGTTTGAGAGATTGTCATGATGAGTCATCAGCTTAAAACGAAAGGTGGTGCCTGTACGCGGCGGCTCAGTATTCGTAGTGTAGGTGAGGCTGCCACCATGTTGCTCGATGACGGTGCGGCACAAGCTCAGTCCTAGTCCCATACCCTCTTCTTTGGTCGTGAAGAAGGGAGTAAAAAGCCGATGTGTGACATCCTGTGTCAGTCCTGGCCCTTGATCGATGACTTGAAATTCGACGGCGTTTGCATCCTGCGACGGTTCATGCTCGCTCACTTTAGCCAGCAGTGTGAGGCGACGCTTGCCAGCTGGTGTTGCCGCCGAGTCCATGGCTTGCATACCGTTGCGCGCAAGGTTAATGATGACTTGCTCCACCAAGGTGGCATCGCACCACACTTTGGGGAGATGGGGTTGGATTTGCCTATCGATACGCACCCCTAGCTGCTTGGCTTGCAAACCCAGTAGCGGTAGCACCGCATCCAGCAAGGCCTCTGGCTGGACAAAGCTGCGCTCGGTCTCGCGGCGCCGCACAAAGCCGTGTACGCTTTTGATCACTTGCCCTGCCCGTGCGGATTGACTGGCAATGCGCTCGAGCGCAATTTTGAGCTCGTATAGATCTTGTGCGTTGGGGATGCTGTTTGCATCGCTAGGTAGCAGGTTAAGACTGCCTGATGCGTAGCTGGTAATTGCCGCAAGCGGTTGATTCAGCTCGTGGCTCAGCATGGAGGCCATTTCACCCAGTGTCGCGAGGCGAGCACTTTTTTGTAGCCGTTCAAGGCTTTGGCGTGAGACCTCTTCGGCCTTGCGCTGCTGAATGATTTCGCGTGCCAGTTTTGCCTCGGTACGCATCCGCCTGCGCGTATCACGATAGAGCAACCACAGTACACCTATCAAGGCAAGTACCAAGGCTAAGACAAGCGCTGTGGGTGTATTGGCAAGCCAATAAGGGGCACTGCGCCAGCTCTCTACACGCAAAATGAGCGTCATGCCTTGCAAGTTCAGTACCGTTTGCGCGGCAAATTTATTTCCGGATTTGATTGAGCTACCTACGACTGCAAGGCGTGCACCATCGGCCTCACGAAAGGAAATTTCTTCTTGTCGTTTGATGCTGGCGTCACCCCACTCTTTAAGAATGCGGTCTAACGAATAGGTGGCAACCAAGTAGCCTGTAAGTTTGTTGTTCTCGAAGCTTGGTATGCACATGTCAGTGACTTCAAAGCCAGTGCCATCGCTTTGTGGCACAAAGTAGCTGATGCTGTACGCGGGCTCTAGAGATCTTGCAGCTAATGCGCAGGCATGCATCACATCAACTACAAAGTTGTGCCTGCCAAAATGCTCGAACACACCTTGTCTGGAGATGCGTGGTAAAAATGCAGTATTACGCACAGCCAGAATATTGAAACTTAGACTGCGTCGCTCGATACTTAGTATTTCGGGTTGTTGTTCCAGCAACTCTTTAGCTGTCCATTGCCAGTTGGGCGTTTCGCGCTCAACCAAGGCTTGCAGTCGCTGAGCGTTACGTGCTAGCTTGGCACGGATGTCACCAGCCAAGTCACTCGCCGTGATTTCTAGTCGGTCTTCAAAGCGGGATTGTTCGTAGCGCCCGACCAGCCAAATGAGTGAAGCGAGCAGCACCGCAATCAATACGAGTAACACCCCCCACAGCCAGGTGCGGCGACTCCTGGGCATCATGGTGGGGATTCTCATGGAGTCGGCAGCGGTACGCCTTGTTTAAGTGGTGTGATTTGTGGTTCTTGCCACGAGCCTTGGATGCTGTACTCTTTGGTGGCAGCAGCCACGACAGGACGTCGCAGTACCAGCTGCGCGAGATAAGTGGCTGCGCCGACTACGGGGTTAATCAAGGTTGCCAGCAGTGAGACGCCGCCCGCATTGATATCAGGCAACACGAGAACATGTAGGCTCTGTGTTTCTTTGGCTAAGTCAACGCTGCCATCTATCGACACCAAGGCCAGTACGCTCTTCATCTGCAGATTTTTAGAGGCTAGCACACCGTCATTAATTTGCGCATCCCCGCTCAGGCTATCAAAGGCAAAACCGTCTGAGAAGATATCTCTAAAATCCAGCGTCAGCAGTCTAGGTAAGGCTTGCAAGCTAAGGACATTAAAAAAACGTCCAGCTCGACCCGGTTCAATTTTTAAAAACTGACCTTTGGACATGTCCATTTTGAGTTGTCCTGCGAGGGTGGGGACGTTGATGGTCCATGGAGATCCTATCCAAGCGGCACGACCTTGCAGCGAACCCTTGCCCGCTTTAATCGTGTCTGGCAGACCCATGCGGGTTAGTAGCGCTCCTGAGTCGGCGACATCTAAATTGAACTGCACATCCACGCGCCTTTTATTGCCTCGTTCGCTCGCTGCATCGCTGCTTGGCAGCCATACACCCGTGGCTTTCAGTGTGGCGTCAGGATTTGTGATATTTAATTTTTGTACGCGCCACTCTTGCGCGATGCCCTTACCTAAATAGCCTTGCGAGCGTTGATTCAGGGCCAGTATTTCTATGCGACCAATTTTTTTGCCCGTCACTTCAAAATCATCCACGATCACATCAACAGCGGGTATGCGATCAGGCGCAGCTTGCAGCAGTTGCTCAATTTGCGATTTACTGTTGGCATCGGGTACGACCAACTTCGCTAAGCGCAGATAGACCTGGCCTGCCTGATCTGCACTTTGCGGGCGGTACTCGCCATACCCATTGAAGTCGCTGGCGTTCGTGTTGAGACGCCAAGTTCGTCCTACTTTGCTCGCACCCAGTACGACTTGCGTAAAGCTGCGGTTGGCAAATTTGAGTGTTTCGATTTGCGCGGCGATTTGGCTGGGGATATAGCTTGCGGCAGCATTAGTGGCGGCACTTGGGTTATCAAGCCCCAATAGGGGACTCCAAGCGCCAAGGTCAAGTAGATCTAGATGTAGCGTGGCACTCACGCCTTGCTCGGGAAGTGGGAGGTCGCGTGGGACACGAGTGGCGTCAGAAGCTGTACCTGGGCTGGATGCTAGCATGACGCTACCGCGCAGCACCACGGCTGGTTTGCCAACGCCCGCGCTAATGTCACGCATAAACTCTGCGGCGGCGACATGTGACAACGAGAGCAGCAGGCGATCTTGCGTTGTACTAGTTTTGACTTGCTGAACGCGCAGTGGCCAGCTGCTAGCTGCTGGTTTAGAAAGTGGTGCGGGTAAGTCCAGCTGCATACCAACGAGTGAGGACTCGACGATCAAGCCCGCACCCCCCAAGCGAGGCTCTAGCGACCACGTATACGGCGCTTTGCCATGCATGCGAGGCGCGAATTGTTGGCGCATAGGCATGGCTGTCCATGCGGCTAGACCTTCCGCACTGAAGATGCCACTACCCATCATTTTTTGGCTATTGCCCGAGAGTTTGATCTCACCGCCTAATGCTGTGCCGCGCAGATTATCTAGCTGGAAACCTGTTTGCGTAAAGTTGATCATCCCCTTCATGCGGGACAGTGGCGGTGTGGCAGCATTCAATAAAAAATCATTACCCTCTAGCTGAATTTGCCCTGTGACTTTGCTTTGCGCAGGCGTTGCCAGTGGCAGATTGATCTGCATGCGTGCGGTGAATAGACCCGTAGCTTCGCTTGTTGCAAACAACTCTTTGGTCAGTGCTTTGAGTGGTGACGTATTCACAACTGCTATCGCAGTGGGTAGCAAACCTTTGAGATCAGCTTTGATTTCTAAAATCGGTTTTCGCAGATCAGAAATACGCGCCGAACCTTTACTGGTAAGACCTCCTAGCTCAGTTTGAATATTATCAACACTCAATTGCATGCCATTTAAATTGAAAGAAAACTCCGTTTGTTCTAAGTTCGGCCACGGGGCTTTGGAGGTATCTGTCTTTTGCGGAACGGTCAGTTGCGCGTCACTGACTTTGCCCGTCAAGCGCAGCTCACCTGTTTTTTTATTGGCAAATGGAAAATCTTTCAACAGGCCGCGTGCAATGAAACGCACATCAGTGGCGACTCCTTTTTGCACCACGTTTTGTAGGGTTTGACGCAGGGTAGGAGAGGCTTGGTCGGGTACATAGCGATGTATCGCTGCCAAATCAATGCGTGCCATATTGACCGTGGCATCTAGCTTACCACCTTCTTTTTTCCAGACCACAGCTAAATCGCCCGCCAAGTCTAGATTTGTGAATTTTGCCTCTAACTGTGCTTGTAGCTTGTCGCTGCGGACATCTTTGACTTGCAGCTTAAAACGCTCCACTTGTATCGAGAGAGCAGCGTCTGGCACCCTATCCTGCGGTAATGCTTGCCCTACGGTCTGCGCGAGTTTGGCCAGGCTCGCTAGGATTAGTTGCTCACCTTCAATGCCGACATTGCGCAGCGGCCAATCAATATGCGCTTTGATTTGACTGGCCATGGCGGGGATATTTTTAATGTGCGTGTCCACGCTGCCTGTCCATGCTTGCCAGCGTCCCGCATGCGTCTCTAATAAGGGTTGTGAAAATTTTCCTGCAATGTGCACCTCTTTCCCAAAAGCCTCAGGCGGGGTGGCTTCTAAGAAAATATGGTGGCTACGCAGGCCGTTTTTGAGAGTGAGTGCCACGTTATTAATCATGGCGTTTGGCAGTGCGTTCGCTTCGCCAAATAAGTGTGGTTGGGCGTCTGTCCAGCTGATGGTGCCGCCGCGAATCACAATTTCTTTTTGCGAGAAGATCCAGTCGGAAGCCTTGCTGGATGAGGCTCCTTGGTTAATCTTAAATCCAGCAACCGTGATTTGACCTGTTACGTCACGCGTCACCTCCAAGGTGGGCGTATCAATCGTGAGACGATCAATCTCTAATGTGAGCAAGGACAAAGGCGACACACTGACTTGTACTCGCCCAAGCGTGAGCGCGGGATTTTGCGCGGCATCCAAAATCTGTACATCTTTTAAATCGAAGGAAGGTAGAAATCCCGATGACTCCGCAGCGATATTGCCAATGCGAACACGATGTCCCGTTTGTTCGCTTAGATAGGTTTCAATGCGCGGGCGTAAATCGTCCATGTGCGGTACGACCCAACCATGTAGCAATGCTGCGCTCATCAACACCAAAAGAAAGCTCGCAAGGAGTAAGGCAAGCAAGCATTTGATGAAGATGGCTCTCATTTAATGTGCGCGTTCAAACGCCTTCATGTAAGCCACCAAAGCCTCCACACCCGCCAGTGGCATGGCGTTGTAGATGGAGGCTCGCATGCCACCAATCGCACGGTGGCCTTTGAGCTGCTTGAGTCCAGCCTCATTTGCGCCTTGTAAAAATGCAGCATTCAACGATTCGTCATGCAAGAAAAACGGCACATTCATCAACGAGCGATCTGTTTTGCTCACACGGTTTGCATAAAAATTGGTGCTATCCAAATAGCCATAGAGTAGCGTCGCCTTGGCGCGGCTGTGCGCTTCCATGGCTTTGAGTCCCCCCTGCGCTTTGAGCCACTTAAACACCAGCCCCGCAATGTAGATGCCGTAGGTGGGTGGCGTGTTGTACATCGAGTCTGTCTCGGCAAGTGTTTTGTAATTAAATACTGACGGGCACATCGGGTGTGCGCGTGATTGGCCCGCGTCGTTCAATAACAAGTCCTCGCGCACGATGGCAATCGTCAAACCTGCGGGACCAATGTTCTTTTGCGCACCGCCATAAATGAGTGCGTATTTGGAAACATCGACAGGCCGTGACAAGATGTGAGACGACATATCCGCCACGATGGGCATGTCAGCAAACGCGGCACCATGCGTCTTGGCAAGATCGGGTGTGAAATGGTATTCAACGCCATTAATCGTCTCGTTGGTGCACAGATGCAAATAGGCGGCACTTTTATTGAGCTTCCACGATTCGATGGCTGGCACAGCTGTGAAGCCCGTATCCGAAGCGCTTGCAGCGATATTCATCTTGCCATAACGCTGCGCTTCTACATGTGATTTTTCTGACCATACGCCAGTAATGACAATATCAGCTTCGTTTTGATGACCTGATTTTCCGCGCATTAAATTGAGCGGCACGATGGCGTTTTCGCCAAGGCCACCGCCTTGCAAAAACAGGATTTTGTAGTTGGCAGGCACTGCTAGCAATTCACGCAAATCTGCCAGCGCCTCCGCGTGAATGCTCATGAAGTCGCTGCCTCGGTGGCTCATCTCCATCACGCTCATGCCCGTTTCGTGCCAATCTAACATCTCGGCAGCAGCCTGCTCCAGCACAGCTTCGGGCAGTGCGGCAGGGCCTGCGGAAAAATTAAAAACGCGACTCATCAGACTATCCTTTTAAGCAGCATCAGAAATAGCTTTGGCAAGAATGGCAATGCCTTTGTTGATTTGCTCTACGCTGGCTGTCACAAACGACAGGCGCAGCTTGTTGTGCTCCATCTCATCCTCGTTGGCATAAAAAGCAGCACCAGGCACAAAAGCGATACCTTGCTCGACAGCCTTATGTAGCAAGGCTTGCGAGTTCATGTGTTTTGGCAAAGTGAGCCACAAGAACATGCCGCCAATCGGTTTGTTCCACGCCACAGTTTTTGGCATCTCGCGCTCTAGTGCACCCAGCATGGCTTCCAATTGCGATTTGTACAGCGCTCGGATGCTTGGCTTGTGCTTGGGGATGAAGTCGCTATGCAGCAATTCGTACAGCACGCGCTGATTCAGACTCGGCGTATGCAAATCGGCTGCTTGCTTAGCTTGCAGCATTTTTGGATAGAGCACAGTTGGCAGCACCATAAAACCCAAACGCAGACCGGGCGCTAAGATTTTGGAGAACGAGCCAAGGTAGATCGTCCCCTCGGGATTGCGCGAAGTTAGCGTGTCGGGCGGCTCTTGGTCAAACCACAAATCGCCGTAAGGGTTGTCCTCCACAAGGCACAGCTCGTGTGCCTTGGCGAGTACTGCCAATTTGGCGCGGCGGCTCTCGGGCATGGTGCGCCCTGTGGGGTTTTGGAAGTTAGGTAGCAAATAAAGGAAGCGTGGCTTTTGATCGGCAGGTGTATTTTTTAGCTGCACTTCTAATGCATCCACATCTAAACCATCGTCATCGCAAGCCACGCTCACCATGCGCGGCTCCATGGGTGTAAAGGCTTGCACTGCGCCAAGGTAAGTGGGCGATTCCACCCAAACAATGCTGTCCTTGTCGATCAAAATTTTGGCGATCAAATCGAGGCCTTGCTGCGACCCAGTTGTAATCAGCACTTGGTCAGGCGACACATCCCAAGGCAGCATCTTGGCCACGGCTTCGCGCAGCGGGCTGTACCCCTCTGAGGTCGCATATTGCAAGGCGGCTTCGCCGTCTTCGGTCAAAATTTTGGTGACGGCGGCGTTGACTTCACTGATAGGAAAAGTTTTAGGCGAAGGCAATCCACCTGCAAAGCTGATGATGCCAGGGCGCTCGGTGACCTTCAAAATTTCCCGAATAAACGAGGGATTCATGCGTTCTGCACGCGCAGCCATTGTCCAATTCATGATGTCAAATCCTAGAGTTTTTTTCCAATAAATACCGTGGCAATAACCAGTACGGCAAATGCCACAGTTAACAAGTCTAATCGCTCTCCCAAAATGGGTACGGAAAACGCCATACTCAAAAAAGGCTGAATGAGCTGAATTTGGCTAATTCGCACTGTGCCACCAATGGCGAGCGCACGGTACCAAGCGAAGAATCCCAGCCACATGGAGAACACAGCAATATAGGAAAAACCCAACCAGGATGCTGTGCTAATCGGCTGAGAAGGCCACAGCATAAGGGCTGCGGGCAAGGTAATGGGTAGTGCAATGACAAGTGCCCAGCAAATCACGCGCTCGGCACCCAAATGCGCTGTTACTTCTGCACCTTTGGCGTAACCGTAAGCGGCAAAGAGCATGGCGGCAAAGAGTAAAAAATCGGCGGGATGAATAATCCAAGTCGAACTATTGCGAATGACGGCATACGCAATCACTAAGACACTGCCAAGCGCCGCGCAGAGCCAAAAACCGACAGAGGGACGCTGGCGTGTCATGTAGGCGCCGATAGCCGCTGTCATTAAAGGCAAGAAGCCATAGAGCACCGAGGCGTGTATCGCTTCAACGTAGCGTAGCGCCCACGTGGTGAGAATAGGAAAGCCAAACACGATGCACAACGAGGTCAGGGCAAGCGGCATCCAGTCCGATGTGGCTGGTTTGGCTGTGCGGGTGAACGCAAGATAAAAAAGGCTCAAAATGCCTGCCACGGCGGCGCGGCCTAATGCACTAAACCAAGGCGAGAGCTGAGGTGCTTCTACCGTCCCTACCGCTAGGCGTGTCATCGGGAAGGTGATAGCAAAAATCACCACGCCGAGGATGCCCAGCAAGTAAGCCTTCATTCAGCCTCTCTAATTAAACCGTTGCACCACGGTTGGGGTCTAACGGATCTTCGGACTCGTACCCCTCTTTTTTAGCAACAGCTTTCACCAAGTCTTCGCGCTTGATACCCAACCACATGGCAATCGCCGCCGCCACAAAAACTGAAGAATAGATACCAAACAAAATACCGATAGTGAGTGCCAGTGCAAAGTAGTGCAGCGTCGCGCCGCCAAAGATCAGCATGGATAGCACCATCAGCTGCGTGCAGCCGTGGGTGATGATGGTACGGCTAATGGTGGAGGTGATCGCGTTGTTGATGATTTCTTGCGTATTCATCTTGCGATAGCGCCTAAAGTTCTCGCGGATTCGGTCAAAAATAACGACGGATTCATTCACTGAATAACCCAACACGGCCAGTACCGCCGCCAATACAGTGAGAGAAAACTCCCACTGGAAGAACGCAAAAAATCCCAAAATAATGACCACATCGTGCAAGTTGGCAATGATGGCGGCAACGGCGAATTTCCACTCGAAACGCATCGCCAAATACAGCATGATGCCCGCGACCACGCAGGCTAAGGCTTTGAGGCCATCTTGCGCCAACTCTTCGCCCACTTGGGGGCCAACAAATTCGGTGCGACGCATGACCACATCGGTAGCATTTACTTTGAGCGCCGCCATGACCTTTTCAGATTGCTGCGCCGAGCTCACGCCTTTTTGCGCAGGCAGACGAATCATCACATCGCGTGAATTACCAAAGTTTTGCACTTGGATGTCGGTGTAGCCAAGGCTTGCGACTGTGTTTCTCACCTTGGTCAGGTCGGCAGTTTGCGAGTAACTTACCTCCATCACCGTACCCCCCGTGAACTCCACGGACAAATGCAAGCCCTTGTAGAACAAGAAAAAGACAGCGGCAGCAAACGTTAAAAATGAGACGACGTTAAAGATCAGCGCATGGCGCATGAACGGGATGTCTTTGTGGATCTTAAAAAATTCCATTTTTTTCTCTTATTTTGTCTCAGGCTTCCACACCGTACCAATAGACACCGTTTGCAATTTCTTGCGACGTCCATACCAAAGATTCACTAAGCCGCGTGAGAACAGCACAGCCGAGAACATGCTAGTCAAAATACCAAGGCAGTGCACGACCGCAAAGCCGCGCACAGGACCTGAGCCAAAAGCGAGTAGCGCCAAACCAGCAATCAAGGTGGTGACGTTCGAGTCCAAAATCGTTGCCCAAGCACGGTCATAGCCCGTGTGGATAGCGGCCTGCGGGCTAGCACCGCCGCGCAGCTCTTCGCGCACACGCTCGTTAATCAGCACGTTGGAGTCAATCGCCATGCCCAGCGCCAGTGCCATCGCGGCTACGCCAGGCAAGGTGAGTGTGGCTTGCAGCATGGAGAGCACAGCCAGCAGTAGCAGCAAGTTCACCGCCAAAGCGATACTGGAGAACATGCCAAAAATGAGGTAATAGATTGACATGAACGCCATGATGACGATGAAGCCCCACGTCACGGAGTTAAAACCTTTTTCGATGTTTTCAGCGCCAAGCGAAGGACCAATCGTGCGTTCTTCGATGATCTCCATCGGTGCGGCCAGAGCGCCTGCGCGAAGCAAGAGTGCTAAGTTATTGGCATCTGCTGACGAGCCTGCCCCCGTAATTTGAAAGCGCGTACCGAGTTCGCCTTGAATCGTTGCGACCGAAATCGCTTCGCCTTTGCCTTTTTCAAATAGCAAAATTGCCATGCGCTTGCCGATGTTTTCGCGGCTGACGTCGCGCATCGCACGGCCTCCTTTGGCATCCATGGAAAGATCAACTTTAGGACGACCGCCTTGTTGTTCGATGCCTGCTTGCGCATCGGTGAGGTTCTCGCCCGTGGCAAGCACTTGTTTTTTCAAAATGACAGGACGACCACTAGTTTCCAGAAATCTCTCAGAGCCAAATGGCACGGGCGACTGCCCCGTCTCCGCCAAACGCCCTTCGACGCTTTCGTCCACCATGCGCATCTCCAGCGTGGCCGTGCGCCCCAAAATATCTTTCGCCTTGGCGGTGTCTTGCACACCTGGCAGCTGCACCACGATACGGTCTGTGCCTTGCTGCGCAATGACGGGCTCGGACACACCGAGCTCATTGATACGGTTGTGCAAGGTTGTAATATTTTGTTTGAGTGCTTGATCTTGCAGCTTGATGACGGCAGAGGGCTTGGGCGTCAAGGTCAGTTTGAAGTCTGTGCCATCGGGTGCAACACTAGCTTCGTAGTCTTGGAATTGATCTTGCACAATGTCTTTGGCTTTGTTCAAGATAGCCATTTCACGGAACTTGATTTCGACGTTGTTTTTATCGCGGCTAATGCCGCTGTGCCTGATATCTTTATCGCGCAGCATCGTACGCAAATCATTGCCAGTAGATTCCGCTTTCTTGGCAATCACATCCTTCATATCCACTTGCAGCATGAAATGCACGCCACCACGCAAGTCCAGACCTAAATACATGGGCGACGCATGCAGCGCCGCTAGCCATGCGGGGGTACGCGGTACAAGGTTGAGTGCCACGATGTAGTTAGCGTCGTTGCTATCTGGCACTAATACCTTTTGCAGCGTGTCTTTAGCCTTGAGTTGGCTATCCGTATCCTTGAGCCGCGCTTTGATGGACGTGCCCTCTAGTGCGATGCCGTCAGGCTGCACGCCAGCATCTTTGAGTGCTTGCTCAATCTTGCCCAATAGCGCGATATCGACCTTGCTGCTAGAGCGCAAGGACGAGACCTGCACCGCAGGCGCTTCGCCGTACAAATTGGGCAGCGCATAGAGGATGGATAAGAGGAGAACCACACCAATGGTGAGGTACTTCCAAAGCGGATAACGATTCATAAAAACCTCAAAATTAAGCGCGCGTGCCTTTTGGCAAAATTTGTGCAATCGCAAAACGCTGAATTTGCATTTCGACACCAGAAGCCACTTCGAGTGTCACGATCGAGTCGCCCATTTTGGTAATCGTGCCAATGACGCCGCCAGCCGTTGCCACTTCGTCGCCCTTAGCCAGCGCTTCTAGCATCGCTTTGGTTTCTTTTTGGCGTTTCATTTGCGGGCGAATCATCACAAAGTACAACACCACAAACATCAAAACCAAAGGCAACATGCCTTGCAAAGAACCCATGATGCCCTCGCCCGTAGAGGCGGCTGCGGCAGGGGCGGTTTGAGCGATAGCGGAAGAAATAAACATGAAAACTCCAAAAAAATGAAAATAAAAAACAACCGTGCATTTTAGGCGGTTAGGTGAAAGCGTTATTTCAGTTGAATTGATCCACTCACGGTGAGATTAATGGCGGTGCGTCCCGCTTCAATTTGCACAGGCGCGGCGTCGGCAGCCATGGCTCTGGCCATCATCATGGGACGAGGTTGGTTATTGCCGCCCTCTAACTGCGCCTGCTGGATATTGATTTCGCGCAAGCTGTAGCCGCTAAACCCCAGCGCCTGCGCGGCAGTTTTGGCTTTTGTTTGAAATGCCTCTAACCCGCGCTGTAGCAAAGCTGTTTCCTCACTGGTGCGCAGGGCACGACTAACCTCAAAGCTGCTACCCACAATTTTGAGCGACTGGCTAAGATTGCCCGATAGCTTGCCAAGCTGGACAAAGTCTTTGCTTTTCAAAATGAGCTCCGAGCGCACCGTCCAGCCAATCACATTGCCCTTGTTGTCGTATTGCTGGTTGGTGACAAAGTTGCTGGTGATAGCTTCTACGCCGCTGACGGCTTTGGCTTCCCGCACAGCGTCTCCCATGATTTTGTTGATCATCTGCGTAATCGCCGATGCATCGCTGCCTGAACGCTCTGCCGCCATTGTGATGACGGCGGTATCGGGCGTGAT
>JANXRP010000156.1 GCA_025352965.1 Comamonadaceae bacterium | reverse complement strand
ACAGCCAACGTGGGCGCGGTGATTTGTCTGTAAAGCCCCAGCGCTTCATCGACTTGGTACAAATTGGCGTTGACGACTTTGTGCGCTGCGTCGCCCAAGATGTCCCATTTGCCGTCTGCATTTTCGCCAGCCCATTGCCGCGCCAGCCATTGCGCCTTGTCCTCGCTGATGCGTTTGTTGGTTTTCATCAAACGCCTAGCTACGCCGTCTGCGCTGTCGTAGGCTTTGAGATCTAGCTCGCCCTTGTTCATTTTTTTAAGCTCATCCATCCATTGCACGTAACGCTTGGCGGCGTTTTCGGGTTTGGTTCTAGGCATGCCAAAACCTTCGAGATTGATAAGCCTATGGATGCGCTCTGGCTTGATGCCCGAGTACAGCATGACGACGTTGCCACCCAAGCTATGCCCCAATAAATCGACTTGTGGACTATCCAGCCAATCGAGCAAAAAATCGAGATCCGCCAAATAGTCTGGAATCCAATAGTTATCGGTGGACGGCACAACGGTCTTGCCATAGCCGCGCCAATCGGGGGCAACAATGTAGCGATCTTGCTGCATGGCGTCCACCACAAACTGAAACGATGCGGATACGTCCATCCAGCCGTGTACCATGACGAGCGGGCGCTGTCCTGCTTTGCGCGTCCCCCATGTGCGAACGTGATATTGCAAATTGCGAATGGGGACGAATTGGCTTGTAGAATTTTTGAGAACTTGATACATCCACTAATCATAATGAAACGAAATTCACCATCTGATAACTACGTCACCTTGTATAGCGGTTTTCGCTGGCAAGTACCCAAGCATTTCAATATCGCCGATGCTTGCTCGCGCCGTTGGGCTGCTGTGCATGACGCGAACAGTCGAATGGCAATCGTGGAGCACGGCGGTAAAAAATTTAGTTATGCCCAGTTGCAGCGCGCGGCCAATCAATTGTCGAATGCGCTTGTGGCAAAAGGTGTGCGGCGCGGTGATCGCGTCGCGATTGTGTTGTCGCAAGGTTTTGCCTGCGCCGTGGCCTACATCGCTTGCTTTCAGATGGGCGCAGTGGCGATGCCGCTGTCCAAATTGTTTGGCGAAGATGCCGTGAGCTTTCGCATGAAAGACAGCGGCGCTGTTGCCGTGATTGACTGCGTGGACTTTGGCGCGATAGCCGCTTTTTCTTCAGAGTTCGCTTGCGTGAAAACATTGGCTGACGACGCAGCCATTTTGATTTATACCAGTGGCACGACGGGTGACCCCAAGGGTGCGCTGATTCCGCACCGCGCCATGATTGGCAATTTGACGGGGTTTGTGTGTAGCCAAAATTGGTTTGGGTTCGACCCCGAGGATGCAAGTAAAGAATCAGAAGCTATTTTTTGGTCGCCTGCCGACTGGGCATGGACAGGAGGCCTGATGGATGCGCTGCTGCCGAGTCTTTATTTCGGTCGCCCCATCATTGCCTATGCTGGGCGCTTTAGCCCCGAGACTGCATTTGAGATTTTGCAAGAGCACAAAGTCACGCACACCTTTCTTTTTCCGACGGCACTCAAAGCCATGATGAAGGCCGTTCCTAGCCCTAGAAGCCAATACCAGCTTGGCCTACAGGCCATCATGAGTGCGGGCGAAGCGGTGGGGGACGCAGTGTTTGCGTATTGTCAAAACGAGCTCGGCGTTGTCGTCAACGAAATGTTTGGGCAAACCGAAATCAATTACGTGGTCGGCAATTGCGCCATGAATCAAACGATCACGGGCAAGGCATCCAACGTGGGCTGGCCAGCACGGGCGGGCAGTATGGGACGCGCCTATCCAGGGCACCGCGTGGCAGTGATTGATGACGTTGGCAAGCCTTGCGCTGTGGGCGTTCTGGGCGATGTGGCGGTGCATCGCCTTGATATTTACGGCAAGTTGGATCCGATTTTCTTTCTCGGGTATTGGAATAATCCTGCCGCGACTGCCAAAAAATACACAGGCAAAGACAGCACGGGTTGGTGCCGCACGGGTGATATGGCGAGCATGGATGCGGATGGTTATCTGTGGTACCAGGGTCGTAGCGACGATATGTTCAAAGCTGCGGGCTATCGCATTGGTCCCTCTGAAGTCGAGAACTGTTTGGTCAAGCACGCGGCGGTTGTCAATGCTGCTGTGGTGCCCAAACCTGATGCTGAGCGCGGAGCATTGGTCAAGGCCTACGTGGTGCTGGCTGCGGGTTATACGCCAAGCGAGGCCTTGGTCATCGAGCTGCAAAAGCATGTGCGCGGTAAGCTGGCACCTTACGAATATCCCAAAGAAATTGAATTTATTGACGCTCTGCCCATGACCACAACGGGCAAGGTGCAGCGACGCGTGCTTAGGTTACAAGAAGAGGCGAGAGCGGTAAAAAATTAGAGACAATAAAACCATGAAAAATATCCAACTCGGCCAATCCGACCTCCACGTTAAACCTATTTGCCTTGGCACCATGACTTTTGGTGCGCAGGTAGATGAGGCGACATCGCACAATATCCTGGCTCGCTCGCTCGATGCGGGCATCGACTTTATGGACACAGCCGAGATGTACGCTGTGCCACCACGCGCCGAGACGTACAACAAAACTGAAACCTTTATCGGCAACTACTTTGCCAAAAATAAAGGGGCTCGCGACAAATGGACTGTGGCGACCAAGGTGGCTGGGCCTTCGCGCGGCATGGACTGGATCAGGGGCGGCGCTGTCAACAACAACGGGCAAACCATCATTGATGCCTGCGAGGCTTCGCTCAAACGCCTCCATGTGGACGTGATTGACCTCTACCAATTGCATTGGCCCAATCGTCATGTGCCGCAGTTTGGGATGGCGTACTACAACCCCAAGATGGAAAATCACGAGTCAAGCGGCATCCACGAGCAGCTAGAAGCCTTTGGAAAATTAGTAAAAGCTGGCAAGATCCGCGCGATTGGACTCTCCAACGAAACGCCTTATGGTGTACACGAGTTTGTGCGGCTGGCAGAACAGCACGGTCTGCCGCGCATTGCCACGGTGCAAAACGCTTATTGCTTGGTCAATCGCACGGTGGAGAACGCTCTGGATGAAACCATGCATCGCTTGAATGTTGGCTTGCTGGCTTACTCGCCACTCGCCTTTGGCCTCCTCACGGGTAAGTACGATGATTTGGGTGTTGACCCTGCGGCAGGTGCCGCTGAATCCACAGGACGACTCAGTTTGTTTGCCTCGATGCGAGCTCAGCGCTGGGGTCGTCCAGAGGCCTTGCATGCCGCCAAACGCTACAACCAATTAGCACGCGACAACGGGATGACGCCTGTGCAACTGGCGTTGGCGTTTTGTTATCAAAAATGGCAAGTGGCCAGCACCATTATTGGCGTGACAACTGTCGCTCAATTTGATGAGTGTTTGAAGGCTTGGGAAACGCCGCCACTATCTAAAGACCTACTCAAAACGATTGACCAGATTCGCTGGGAAGAGCGCGATCCAGCACTCTGAGTAAGTCAGGGTAATCCCCTGTAACGGATGCGTCAAAGTAGCTCCGTTTGAGTGCGTCCAGAACTATATTAGCGGCTTCTCAACTCACAATAACTAGGAGAAGCTCATGAGTGGAATTCTGGATAAGGAACGCATTATTGCGGGGCCTGGATTTAATCGTTGGCTAGTGCCGCCAGCAGCATTGGCGATACATCTTTGTATCGGTATGGCTTATGGCTTCTCGGTGTTTTGGCTGCCGCTGTCTAAAGCACTCGGTATCAAAGATGCGATTAAGTGCGCGCCCGATGTTGGTTTCTTTGGTCAACTCTTTACCACTAGCTGTGATTGGCAAATTTCCACACTCGGTTGGATGTACACCTTGTTCTTTGTGCTTTTGGGTTCCTCCGCAGCCTTGTGGGGCGGCTGGCTAGAGCGCGTAGGCCCGCGCAAAGCGGGTGTTGTATCAGCGGCGTGTTGGTGCGGCGGCATGATGATTTCTGCGATGGGCGTTTATCTGCATCAGTTTTGGCTGATGATTCTTGGATCGGGTGTGATTGGCGGTATCGGCCTTGGCCTTGGCTACATTTCTCCTGTATCAACGCTAATTAAATGGTTCCCAGACCGTCGCGGCATGGCCACAGGTATGGCCATCATGGGCTTTGGTGGTGGTGCAATGATTGGTTCACCACTTGCTGCTGACCTCATGAAATACTTTGCAACTCCAACCGATGTGGGCGTGATGCAAACTTTTGTCGTTATGGCGCTTGTGTACTTCGTTTTCATGATGGCGGGTGCGTTTGGCTATCGTGTCCCTGAAACAGGTTGGAAGCCAGCGGGCTGGACACCTGCGCCTGCGCAGGTGAGCAACGCCATGATTACGCAAAAACATGTGCATGTGAAGAAGGTCTGGGGCATTCCTCAGTTCTGGTTGATCTGGATGGTGCTATGCATGAACGTGAGCGCTGGTATTGGCGTGATCGGTATGGCTTCACCGATGCTGCAAGAAGTGTTTGGCGGCTCCTTGATTGGCGTGGCTAAAAAGTTCGGTGAACTCGATAAAGGCCAACTGGCGGCCATTGCAACCGTGGCGGCAGGTTTTACGGCGCTCCTCAGCTTGTTCAACATCGGTGGTCGTTTTTTCTGGGCGAGCTTGTCTGACAAACTCGGTCGCAAGGTGACGTATGTGGTGTTTTTTGTACTAGGTGCTTTGATGTATTTCAGCGTTCCAAGCAGCTCGGCTGCAGGCAACATCGTTCTGTTTGTGGGGGCATTCTGCGTGATTCTTTCCATGTACGGCGGTGGTTTTGCAACGGTTCCTGCTTACCTTGCTGACATTTTTGGTACGCAAATGGTCGGTGCAATTCATGGTCGTTTACTGACCGCGTGGGCAACTGCGGGCATTTTGGGACCTGTGGTGGTGAACTACATGCGCGAGTACCAACTCGGGCTTGGCATTCCGCGTGAGCAGGTTTATAACCAAACCATGTACATCTTGGTCGGTATGCTGGTTGTCGGATTGATCTGCAACTTGCTGGTTAAGCCACTTGATCCTAAGTGGTTTATGACCGACAGCGAATTGGCTGAAGAAAAACGCTTGGCGCATGAAAAGATGGCGGCATCTGAAGTGGGTGCGGCGTCCTCTGCTAGCGATGCGGTGCCGACGGGTGTCGTGGTGTTTGCGTGGCTTGCGGTGGGTATTCCTCTCGCATGGGGTGTCTACCGCACGCTGCAAAGCGTGGCTAAGTTTTTTGCCTAATTGATTTAGGTCAACTATTGCGGGGCAGCGCTTGTGCACAATGAGCGTTGCCCCGAATTTTTTGGCTTTTTGCTTTCAGACTTTGAATCTCTAGGAAACGTATGTCCTCCTCCACGTCCAGCACTGTTCTAGCCACACCTGACGCCATGCGCGCCAAGATGAAGCGTTTGGCTAAGCTCAAAGGTCGCCAAACTGACACTGATTCATTAGCTGCCGTTCGCGCCCTGATAGGTGAGCGCCCTAGCGCGGGCTATCCACGCGACATGCTGATTGAGTACTTGCACAAGCTACAAGATGCCTATCGTGGCCTGCACGAAGGACACTTGGTTGCACTCGCCAAAGAGATGAATATCCCCATGGCCGAGGTGTACGAAGTGGCAACTTTCTACCATCACTTTGAGGTTTTGCGCGAAGGCGATACCGCTGCTGGCATCACCGTTAGGGTCTGCGATAGCTTGTCGTGCGAAATGGCGGGTGCGAAGGATTTAATGGCGCGTTT
>JANXRP010000104.1 GCA_025352965.1 Comamonadaceae bacterium | reverse complement strand
CGCTTGGCTTCATCAGTCACTTTTTTATGCGCCTCAGGTATAAGGTCAGCCAATTTTTCGCGTGCAATCACGGTCACGCCATCGGCATCGGCAATCACAAAATCACCTGCATGGACGGTCACACCGCCGCAGCTAATCGTGTGACCGATGCGTCCTGGCACATTTTTGGTTGGGCCATTCGGATTAGTACCGACGCTCCACACAGGGAAATCGATTTCATCAATCTCCAGCGAATCACGCACCGCGCCATCAATCACGATGCCTGCAATGCCAAGCGCTTTGCAAGCCGTAATCATGATCGTGCCCATCAGCGCTGCCGTTTGATCGGCCTTGCCATCAATCACCAGCACATCACCAGGCTTGGCAAGCATCATGGCGGCATGGATCATGAGGTTGTCGCCATGGCGCACGTCAACGGTAAAAGCTGACCCTGCGCATTGCATCGTGGAACGCAGCGCCGTGATGCGGCCATGCATGGCACCACGTCTGCCGTTTACGTCGGCAAGAATGGCTGCTTGAAACTGCGAGGCTTCCTTGACAAGCTCGGGAGCAACACGTGGAAAATTACGATTGATATCGGGGTTTTTAGTTTGAGTCATTTGGATTTCTCTTAGTTAATTTCAATTTTGGTGTCACGAATAATTTTTTCCCATTGCGCGGTTTCCTTCCGAGTTCTATCGCCCAGCTCTTTGGCAGACGAAACATATAAATCAGAGCCCAATGCGTCTAACCTTGCGCGCAGCCCTTTGTCTGAAGCCATCTTTACTAACGCGGCATTTAATCGCTCAATAACGGCGACAGGCGTCCCCGCAGCAGAAAAGATTCCGTACCAAGTCACGTATTCAAAACCTGGCACGCCAGCATGCGCAATCACGGGGATATTTTTGAAGCTATCTGAATCGGATGGCGCAGTCACACCAATAGCGGTAATCAACTTTTTATCAATCATCCCCTTCATCGAGGGCAAACTGCTAAACATCGCTTGCACCTCTCCGCCCGCTAAGTCACTCATAACTTGCGATGTCCCTTTGTATGGAATATGGTTGATATCGATTTTTGCCGTATGTTTAAACAACTCCATCCCAAGGTGACTAAGTCCCCCTAGACCCGCAGATCCAAAATTGAGTTTGCCAGGATTAGCTTTGGCATAAGCTAACAAATCCTTAATCGAGCGTATCGGTAATTTGCCTGTCACAACCAGCACATGCGGATTGGTACTCACTACGCCAACAGGGGAGAGTTGGGTCAAAATATCCACGCGGTTTTTTTGCAGCAACGGCTGAATCACTATATTTCCTGAGGCGGCAAACAGCAAGGTATAGCCATCAGCTGGCGCTTTAGCAACTGCATTTAAAGCGGGGATACCCAAGCCTCCACCCGAATTTTCAACAACGATGGGTTGTCTCAACTCCTTTGAAAGAACTTGTCCCATTTCACGAGCAACCACATCAGCAGGACCACCTACCGCAAACGGGACGATGAGACGTACTGGCTTTATTGGGTAACTTTGTGCGGAAGCATCGATTGCTAGCGCCAGTAAACAAACCAGAGAACACAATGTACTTAGTTTTTTCATATCAATCTCCTTAACAAAAACTAATCTGCTTTTGCGCCAGAGGCTTTAACGATCACCCCCCATTTGTTGATGTCCGTTTTAATCAAGCGCGCAAATTGCTCTGGGGTACTGGGCGTGATCTCTATGCCTTGATCTTCTAATTTTTTGCGAAGATCTGGCGCTACCAATGCCTTATTCAATTCGGCATTCAAAGTGGCAAGCACAGGAGCTGGTAGCTTGGCAGGACCTAACAGCCCAAACCACGTAACGGCTTCAAAGCCCTTGTAGCCAAGCTCCGCCACAGTGGGCACTTGCGGCAAATCATCAGAACGTTTGAGCGATGTAACGGCTAGCGCACGGAACTTGCCTGTTTTGATGTGGCCCAACAAGGTAGGGATGGACGACACATAGAGCTGCACTTGACCACCGAGCACATCGGTAATGCCCTGCGCTGCGCCACGATAGGGAATATGCGTGAGCTTGGCACCCGTCTCACGCTGCAAAAGCTCGGTTACCAAATGCGCCACCGTACCATTGCCCGAGGTGGCGTAGTTGATGCTGCTAGGCTGTGCTTTGGCGGCTGCGATCACTTCGGTCAGTGTTCGGTACGGGGATTGCGTGGCCACCACAATCACCATCGGTGATGTGCCCACCAAACCAATAGGCGTTAAGTCGCTTGTGGGGTCATAGGGTAGTTTTGCATACAGCGTGGCGTTAATCGCCATATTGCTGGTCTGCCCCATCACAAGGCTATAGCCATCGGGGGCAGCTTTAGCGGCGGCGTCAATGCCTAAGTTGCCGCCAGAGCCAGGTTTGTTGTCAATCACAAACGTCCAGCCCTTAGTCGTGGTAATTTTGTGCGTAACATCACGGCTCACAATGTCAGTGCCACCACCTGCAGGAAACGGCACATAAACACGAATGGGTTTGCTTGGGTAAGTTTGTGCGAAAGCACAAATGGTGACGATCAGTAAGAGGGGGATTAGCCATAATTTTTTCATGATGCAATTCCAAACATTGAGTTGAGGCTGCGACTGTAGGGTGGCGTTTCAATTCATACAATAGCGTTTCAACCAATGAAACGAAGACCATATTCCAATTTCTATGAGTCAAGACAAAACCCAAGAAACCTCTGGCGTCACCGCCGTGGTTCGTGCCCTGCGCGTACTAGAAGCCTTTGGCATGGAGGATGCGCAGCTCTCACTGGCTGAGCTCGCCCGCCGTACAGGACTACACAAAACCACGGCGCTGCGCATGGCACGCACGCTAGCAACCGAGAACTATTTGGTGCAGCGCGAAGACGGCAACTGGCGCTTAGGCCGCGCCGTAGGCTGGCTGGGTGCGTGCTACCAAGCCACATTCGATGTGCATGAGGTGGTCGAGCCCGTGCTGCGCGAACTCTCCGCCAAGACTGGCGAGAGCACCTCGTTTTATGTGCGCGAAGGCAACCAACGCACCTGCTTGGCAAGAGTCAACGGCCCACGCACCATCCGCCACACCGTGCGTGTAGGCGTAGGATTCCCTCTCGATTTGGGTGCGCCAGGCCGTGTCATCTTGGCGTATGGCGGCGAGGCAGGTGAGCCGTATGAATCGATTCGCCAATCGGGCTATGCCATGTCGCTGGGTGAGCGTGACCCGGAGGTGTCCAGCGTTGCCGCGCCCATCTTTGGTTTGCACTGGCGATTGCTTGGCTCAATTTGTATTTCAGGTCCAACCTCGCGGCTTAGCAAAAAAAAGCTACTAGAGTTGGCACAAACCATCATGCAAGCCGCCAATCAGTTGTCGTATGCGATTGCGGGCAACCGAGCGCCAACCCTTACTGGACAAGGTGCGGCTAAGGCGACGTGGCATCCTTGACAATCACGGCATGTTTAACGTCGTTCTAGTCACCCCCGAAATTCCACCCAACACGGGCAACATCATTCGCTTGTGCGCTAACACAGGTTCGCGTTTGCATTTGATTGAACCGCTTGGTTTTGACATGAGCGACAAACAAATGCGCCGAGCAGGACTGGACTATCACGAGTATGCCCATGTACAGCGTTACGCCAACTGGCAAGCTTTTTTAGCAGCTGCCACGCCACAGGCCACGCGGATGTTTGCCTTCACGACCAAAGGCTCGGCAAGCGCCTACCAGCAAGACTTTCAAGCAGGAGACTGGTTTGTGTTTGGCTCTGAGACGGCTGGGCTGCCAGCCGATATCCGCGAAGGTTTCTTTCCTGTCCAGCAGCGTTTGAGGTTGCCAATGCTAGAAGGTCAGCGCAGCTTGAATTTATCGAACTCGGTTGCCGTTGCTGTGTTCGAGGCTTGGCGGCAATGCGGATTTAAAGCTTCGACCTAACCCAGCGCACTGTCCGCGCCAACAGCACGGCAAGCAATAAACCGCCGTAGATGCTCAGCACTTGATCGCGCAAATCGGACAGCGAATCAGCGTCAGCTTTTGACAAACGCTTGGCGGCCAAGTATTGCCAATCAGGGGTTTGTAACAGCAGCGCGATTTCTTGGCTCATCAGCAAGAACCCTGCGGCACTGGCCAGCGGCAGCGCAATCGCCAAAGTCACAAATAACCAACGCCAGCGCTGGTAAAAACCGCGATGTCTAAACGCAATATTCAAACCCATGCAGCCGTGCAACCAACCAGGTGCAAGTAGCGCAATCTGCCGCCCTTCGCTACCCGAGCTAATCAGCGACGTAATCACCCGCTGATACTGCGGCAACAGACCATACCACTCATACCCCACGCGGGTCGTAATGGCATGCCCTACCAGCAAAAGCGGGAAACTAAGGCCAAAGGCGATGCGCAGCAATTCCATCCAAGGTAATCGCAACGTGTGGCGTTGATAGAGTCCCGTCAAGGCAAGCGCCAGATGGACGGCAAATGCACCATATAAAACCAGCGTTCCTAGCCAGCTATGCCAAACAACAATCGCCAAACGCAAGGCTTGCTCTGCGGCGGCTAGCGACCACAGCCCCAGCGCATGATTCAAAAGATGCGTGGCGATGTACGCCCACAGGACAAGTCCCGAACCTAGTCGAAGCGTGTGAATAAGTTGCTGTGTCATATTGGCTGCCTGTAAGTCGCTGCTTGCCGAAATGCTGATACTGCATCATTTAGCAACTTTACTAATCTCATTTTGTTTTGCTTAATTTCTTTAATGGGACCACCCAGACTAAGCGTGATCGGATCTTGCCCCAAAGGCACAGGCAACAAAATAGCCAATGCCGCTGCACCAGCCACTGATGTACCTTCTGACATGGCATAGCCATTTTTAAATGCATCACGTTTACCATCCAGCACCGACTCCAATTGCAATTTAAGCTGTGAATTACCCTCCAGCGCATTTGATTGCCTCAGCAATAGCGGAATCTCATGCTCTGGTTTTGTAGTCAACAGCATTTTTCCTGCAGCACTATGGAAAAGTGAACGCAACGCGCCTGTCTTTGCCATGAAGCGTCCGACTCGCGTGGCTTGCAGCACATGCAAATAGCGCACATGAATGCCTTGCTGCGCTCCGATCATGACCGTGTGCCCACTCTCAGACAAAACCCGCTCCATGAGACGTAACAGGCTTTGCTCGCTCAAAAGATGTTCTTCAATCCACGCGGTTGCCAAGGTTAATCGGATGTTCGGGACATACATACCCGTCCTAATCTCGTGGTCGAAATGTCCGCTACCCACAAGGCTACGCAGCAACACCGAGGTGCTCGACTGTGGATATCCTAACGATTGACTAATCTCCTTCACACTCGCTGGGCGGCGCCACTGCGCAAAAAATTCGAGCAACTCTAAGACACGTTGAGCTGATTTCACAGAAGGTTGAGTTGATGTCATTGTGATATTTAATCACATTCATGATTTTAAAAAAATACAACGCTTTTTATCCATAAACTGACTTGACACATAGGAGATTCCGATGACTCATCCATCAACCGTCAATCGCCGTACGTTTTTGACTCACGCAGCGCTATTACCTACCGCCTTATCAACATCTTCTTTGGTATCAGCACAGGCGACAACTATTGCAAAGTCATCAAAAATTTTGGTCGGCTTTGCGCCAGGTGGTTCAGCAGATTTAATGGCAAGAGCACTTGCTCCACTTTTGATTGGCTATGCGCCATCCATCGTTATAGACAACAAAGCAGGCGCGGGCGGTCGCTTGGCATTGGAAGCCTTAAAAACAAGTGAACCCGATGGTGCCACGCTGTTGGTCACACCATCCTCCATGCTCAGTATCTATCCGAGCATTTACAAAAAGCTCAGCTATGACCCTTTAAAGGATTTTGTACCCGTTGCGCTATTAGCTTCCTTCTCGTTCGTGCTCGTTGTCGGCTCTATGGTGCCGCCCTCAGTCAAAACTTTGGCTGATTTTTTAAATTGGTGCAAAGCCAATCCTAAGCAAGCAGCGTATGCATCGCCTGGCAGCGGTTCTACCCCGCACTTTGCCGGCGTGGCCTTAGCTAAGGCATCCCATATTGATCTCACACACGTTGCCTATCGTGGCGGCGCATTGGCCATGAATGATGTACTCGGAGGGCAAATTGCCGCCAATATGGCCGTCATCTCGAATGCTTTACCGCACATCCAAAGTGGCAAGCTTCGTGCGCTAGCCGTTACAGGTAATGTGCGTAACTCTTCTCTGCCTGATATATCGACCATGGTTGAGCAAGGCTTTAAAGAGATCCAAGCGACAGAATCATTTGTGCTGTTAGCACCCACTAAAACGCCCGCGGTCGTTATTGCAAAATTAAACAACTTGACGCGTGATGCCCTAAAAGCTAAAGCCATGATGGACACCATTCAAAAAGCTGCGTTTGATGCTGCCAGCCCTATAGCACCACCCGAAGTAACTAAGTGGCTAGCGGCAGATATGATTTATTGGAACGCAGTCGTCAAAGCATCCGGGTTTACCCCTGAGGATTAGCCATGACTACCTCTGTACCAAAGCTTTACATAAACGGTCATGTCGCGACCATTACGCTCAATCGTCCAGAACATCGTAATCGTCTGCACAACGAAGACCTGATGCAATTGATGGCGCACTTCAATGCAGTCAACCATGATCCTCAAGTTCGCGTGGTTGTATTAACCGCAAACACTCTCCCCACAAAGCCAGTATTCAGCGCAGGCTATCACCTTGGCACAAACGAACAAGAGCATCCTGATGCAACATTTGAAAAAGTTGTGGATGCCTTAGAAGCTTTGCAAGCTATCACTATTTGCGCTTTAAACGGCAGCGTCTATGGAGGCGCAACCGATTTTGTATTAGCCTGTGACTTCGCCATTGGTGTGCGAGGCATGCAGATGAAAATGCCCGCCGCCGCACTCGGTTTGCACTATTACCCAAGCGGCATTTCACGCTACGTCTCACGCCTCGGCCTTGCCAACGCCAAGCGTGCTTTTTTAACTGCGCAGGCTTTTGAAGACCACGAATTACTTGCTATGGGCTACGTTATGCAACTGGTGTCCACCAACGATCATGCGCTGATGGTGCAAAATTTAACTGAACAAATTTTAAAACTGGCGCCTTTGGCTTTGCAAACACTGAAGTGCTCGCTCAACGAGGTGGCACGCGGCGACTACAACCCTGAACGCCAACGCACGCGGCAACTGCAAACACAATCATCACAAGATTTTGCCGAAGGCAAGCTAGCGTTTAGCGAGCGGCGAGCGCCTCTATTTAAGGGGCTTTAACATGCATGTGCCTCACCTACCCTTAGCAGGCGTCAAAGTCATTGAAGCTGCGCAAATTATGGCCGGGCCTGTTTGCGGTTTGATGCTGGCCGATCTAGGGGCAACCGTTATCAAGATAGAGAAGTTTCCTGGCGGCGATGATGCCCGTAATTATCAAAAACCAGGCGACAGCACGATGCCTCCATCATTTCGCATGATTAACCGCGGCAAACGCTCGCTGGCACTTGACACGCGCATGCCCGAGGGACGCGATGTGATGTACCGCTTGATCAAAGAAGCCGATGTCATCACTGAAAATTTCAAACGTGGTGTGATGGAACGCTTGGGGTTGGGTTACGAAACATTGCAAGCCATAAACCCCGCCTTGATTTATTGCGCCATCAGTGGCTACGGACGTACAGGTCCATTGGCAGACAAAGGAGGCTTCGATTTAATTTTGCAGGCCTTTAGCGGCATCCTGAACGCCACGGGCGAAGCCAACCGCCCGCCCGTCAAACCTGGCATATCGATAGCGGATACCAATGCGGGCATCTTGGCAGCGTTTGGTGTGTTAGCGGCTTACATCCATCGTTTAAAAACAGGGCATGGTCAGCGCGTAGATACCTCCTTGCTTCAAGCTTCTATGCAACAAACTTATTGGCTAGCAGCCAGTTATTTTTCTAGTGGTGTCAACACTGAAAGACAGGGGACGGCCCACGCGCTGATAGCGCCTTATCAAGTATTTCAATGCGCCGATGGCGGGGTAGCAATTGGCGGGGCAAACCCGGCTTCATGGCGGCGTATCACCGAAGTACTAGGCCACCCAGAATGGCAAGATGACGCAAGATTTGCCAACCCACAACTGCGCGTAAAGCATCGATTTGACTTACAAGTTTTGATTGAATCCGAACTAGCAAAAGATACTGTCAGTAATTGGTGCACTGCTTTTGAGGCGGCTAGCGTTCCTGTAGGCCCCGTTAACAGTGCAGGACAAGCGTTAGATCATCCACAAACACGTGCCGTAGGCATGATCATTGATGCTGCCGACGGGCAAGGCGGACAAACCTCCAGCCTTGGCTCGCCTATCATTTTGAACCAAACCATCGCACGAGAAGCTAGTTCGGCAGCGCCAAAAATCGGCGAACACTCAGCTCAGGTATTGAGGGAGTTCGGTTTTATAGATGCTGAAATTCAAACGCTGATTAACAAAGGTGTAGTGCTGCAAGGTTAAATGAATCGACAGTGACTACGGATAGCGCCTCACCAGCGACTCCGCGATGCACACGGGCTTATCCGAGCCCTCGCGCTCCACAGTCACTAGCCACGTCATTTGCACGCCGTTGTTGTCGATGGGGTCAAGCGCCAGCAGCTTCATCGCCGCACGCAGGCGCGAGCCCACAGGGACTGGCGACGTGAATCGCACCTTGTTCAGCCCATTGTTCACGCCCATGCGCGAGTTGGTAATCGAAAAGCTCGATTCAAAAAACATAGGCAGCAGCGACAGCGTTAAAAAACCATGCGCGATGGTGGTCTTAAACGGCCCCTTGGCCGCTAGCTCGGGATTGACATGAATCCACTGATGGTCGCCCGTGGCGTCGGCAAATAGATTCACTTGCTCTTGCGTGATGGTGATCCACTCGCCACCGGCAATCTCTTGGCCGACAAAGGCGGTGAGGTCGGATAGGTTTTCAAAAGTTTTTTTCGTCATGTTGTTGTCTCTCCTAGTAAAGTTATCGCTTCCACCGCATCGCCCATCGGCAGCACACGTCCAATGATTGTCGTGTGTGAATAGCCGAGCAACCTCAACTCTTGGACACACGCGCCCGCCTGTCCTGCGGGCACACTAGCTAGCAAACCGCCCGCCGTTTGCGGATCAAAAATGAGTGGGTAGCGCGGATGTTTGACAAACGCTTCTTGATTTTTAATCGCACGGCGCAGTCTGACATTCGCGCTTTGTAGCGAACTGGTAATGCCAGCTTTAACGCATTCCTGTGCACCATCCAAAAGTGGCAAGCTCGCTAAATTAATTTCAGCATCCACACCCGATGGTTTGGTCATTTCAACCAAATGCCCAAGTAGGCCAAAGCCCGTGAGGTCGGTGCACGCTGTTGCCCCATGAGCCAATAGACATGCGGCTCCCGCTTGGTTTGATTGCTGCATAGACTCTAGTGCCGCATCAATCCAGCGCCCTTTCGCTTGCCCCTTAGGTAGCGCCGCAAACAGTGTGCCTGTGCCCATGGGTTTAGTGAGGATGAGCACATCGCCTGCCTTCATTGCGCCCTTGGTCATAGTGCGCGGGAGTGTGATTCCGTCGCTGGCAATATCGACCAGTCCATTGATCGCAAAGCCTAGCGCTAGCTCTTTGCCTTCGCCCGTGTGACCGCCCACCAAGGCACAGCCTGCGGCGTTCAGCACCTCCACCGCGCCCGCCATCATGTCGCGTAGCGTCGCCTCCACCTTGGCTTCTAGCCCTGGCGGCACGGTTGCGATGGCGGTTGCAGATTGCGGTACTGCGCCCATGGCAAAAATATCGCCCAGCGCATGGTTGGCGGCGATGCGCCCAAAGACATAAGGGTCGTCAATAAACGCACGAAAAAAATCAACCGTGTGCACAGCAGCCTTGCCAGCAGGTACGCGCACCACGGCAGCGTCATCGGGGGCATGCAAACCAATCAGCACGTCGGAATGATCGATAGGATTCAAACTGCCTAGCGCACGCGACAAAACCGTTGCCCCGACTTTTGCGCCACACCCCCCGCAACGCATGGCAATCGCTGAAATCGCTTGCAGCGATTCTTCGGAGGTAAGCTTAACACTTGCCTCTGCTGCAAGCCTTATAGGATGTGGCTTGCGGGCAATCTTATCCATCGCTGGAAAATCTGAAAAGCGCCGCATAAATCGCTGGTCAATCCAGTTCTTCCAGCGCCAAAGAAGAGAAGCGCCAACGCCCAATCCTGCGACAAATCCCCAAAATGCCCCACGCGAAGCCACGGCTTGCTTGTCGCCCGTACTAATCAAGGCCAGCCAGCGACGTTGCGGGCGATACGCTTTGAGTGCCACACCTTGAACGCTGCGCCGCAGGTTCTGGGCCAGCGGCATCCCTTGGCGCACCGCAAATACGCCCGCCTTCTCTAACTTGTGATTGACCATGTTGGCAATATCACCTGCGGCAAAAACGTTTGAGTCTGTTGTTGATTGAAGGCAATCATTTACCTCGATAAATCCATGGCTATCGAGCATCAATCCAGTGCTAGAGAGCCATGCAGCGCCGCCTGCTTGCGTGACCCACATCACTTCGTCCACGTCAAATACGCGCGCCTGACTGTGCAATTGATGGGCGCTGACTTGCGTGACAGGCGTATTCAAGTGCACCGTCACGCCGCGATTCGACAGCACTTTTGTAAAACGTTTTTGCACAGCTTCGTGATGCGTAGGCAAGATCGACGCGCTCTCAGTAAACAAACTGAAGCTTGCGTTTTTGATGCGATGCTGCATCGCTAACAAAAGTTCCACGCCACCCGCGCCACCCCCCACCACGGCAACATGTAGAGGCGACGCACTACGCGCTAGCAATGCCAACCACCGCTCGTTAAATTGCGCAATGGGCTTGACAGGCACCGCATATTCATTGGCTCCCGTGACGTTTTTCACTTGCGGGCTAGAACCGATATTGATGGACAGCACGTCGTAATCGACGTCGGGACGACCCTTGCAAGTCACTTTTTTTGCGACGCGATCAATGCCCGTTACCTCAGCCTTGTAGAGCCTTGCGCCCGCAAAGGCGCAAAGTTTGCCAAGGTCGATGTGCACCGCGTCGTAGTCGTAATGCCCTGCCACAAACCCGGGCAACATGCCAGAGTACGGCGTGTGTGTGTCAGTGCAAATCACAGTCAGACGCACACCAGCCATAGGTTTCATGGCAAAGCTTTTAAGCACGACGACGTGGCTATGGCCGCCGCCGACTAAAACGATGTCACGAAGAATAGGTTGGTCAGGGGTTTGCATGGTGTGACTCTACCAGCGCATTCACTAGCGCATTGAGTTTTGCACTCTCTTGCTTCGGCGCAAACAAAGAAGCCCGCGCCGTGACTTGCTTTTGTAGCTGCACCAAAAATCCATTCGGGTCGCTTTGACTCGCTCTGCACGCCAAGAGCAACTGCGCCAATCCTGCCGCATCACCCCAGTCAAAATAGCCCGCGTAGTCGCTGCCCAGCATGCCCACGTTGCCGTCGATACGCGAGGCCAGCACAGGCGTTCCCGAGCAAGCCGCCTCCATAAGCACATGTGCACCGCCTTCCATTTTGCTGGCATGAACCAACACATGCGCACGCGCAATGGCGCGGCGCGTGGTCTCGTGCGGGAGGGCGTCCAGCCAGCGATAGTATGGGCAGCTCTTTTGCGTTGCACGAGCAGCCTTCGCCAAAGCAGCATCTAGCCCTGCGCCGATGTGATCGATAAAAATACCATCCTCGGCCTTCAATAAATCTGCCGCCGCAAACAAAGTCTCCGGCGACTTCTCATCGCGCAAATGCCCCACCATCACCGCTCGCAAATGCGCCGCAGGCTTTTCAAGCGTGGGCTGGCTGGCTGTCGATTGGAAGATGACTTCGGCCTTCGCACGATGCTCTTTTGGCAAGCCAAGCGGAGCCAGTTCTTGCAGCACAATGATTCGGGAAGCCAAGCCTAGCGAGGCTTGCGCGGCAGTGTCGGTTTTGATATCGCGGTAAAGGTCTGTGCCCGTCAGTACCAGCACCAAGCGGGCGCCGCCATGCGCACTGTGCCAAGCCGTGATCGAATCGGCTGATTTGCGCGCATGCAGCGCAATCATCACATCGTCTTGGTTGGCAAATTTATCAGGCCATGTTTGAACGATACGGCAATGGAAATCTTTAGCCAGCATTTGCCGCCAGCGATGAGCGGTTTGCCAATTGCCATTGTTGGCGTCCGAGAGTGCGGGACTGATAATGACGACATGATCCATGCACGCCATGCTAATCGAAGCCAGCTCGCCTTGATGCTGCAAGACTCGCGTGCACGCACACTTGCGCTTGCAGACGCTTACGCTGCAGCACTTGGCGAGGCGCTCATCGTGCCTAAGCTGAATACGCTTAATCCGCCGCTGTGGGAACTGGGACATATCGCGTGGTTTGCCGATCACTGGCTGTGTTCTAAAAAAAATAACGACGCTCTGTATGACTCCAGCAACGTTCCGCACGATACACGTTGGAATTTGCCGTTACCAAACCTCACGCAAACCAAGACGCGAATGCAAGCCAGCTTGAACGAGATTCTTGCCAAACTTGCACAAGAAGAAACAGATTCTGACGAAGCACTTTACTTCTATCGTCTCGCACTGTTCCACGAGGACATGCACGCCGAAGCGGCGATTTATTCTGCTGAATTTTTAAATGTGCCTATCCCGCAGGCCTTGTTACGTCAGCCTTCCAAGCCAAAGCAGCCCACAAAGTCCAGCCTATCTGTGCCAGCGGGCAAGTGGTTACTGGGAAGCTCCAAGCACGGTGCTGGCTTTGTTTTTGACAACGAGCTAGGGCAACATGAAACTAATTTGTCTGCTTTTGAAATTGACTCGCAAGCTGTGACATGGGCGCAGTATTTGCCGTTCATCAAAGCGACGGGTCGCGAAATACCCAAGCATGTGGGCGAGCCAAACGATGCGGCGGCTCACATCAGCTGGTTTGATGCTAAGGCTTGGTGCGATTGGGCAGGCAGGCGGCTACCCACAGAAGCCGAGTGGGAGTGCGCCGCGATGACTTTTGATTCACAAAGCAAAGCCCCATTCAATTGGGGCGAGGTGTGGGAGTGGACAGCCAGCGACTTCGCACCCTATCCGAACTTTGAAGCGCACGCGTACAAAGACTATTCTGAGCCATGGTTTGGTACGCGCAAGGTACTGCGCGGCGCATCCATCGCCACATCCGAGCGGATGGTGCATCCCAAATATCGAAACTTTTTCGACCCCGAGCGGACGGATATTCATGCAGGTTTTAGAAGCTGCAAAGTCTAAGGCTCGTCTTTTTTAAAAAACGTTAGGCTGCTGCCCACATCACAGCAAACTTCTCTTTAGCATCCGTCCACACCACAGGCTTTGCAAAACCTGCGTTTTGTAGCAAATCACTAAAGCCTTGCGCTGTCCATTTGTACGAATTTTCGGTATGAATGCGTTCGTTCTTAGCAAAAACTCGTCCGCCACCCACCCAGCGCAAAACCACATCCCGCTTGGCCTGCAAGTGCATTTCGATGCGCGCGAGCTGTTCGTCATAAAGCGCCACATGTGACCAATCGTCAAGATGGAAGTCGCTATCAATTAAACGATTGATATGGAGGAGCATGTTGCGATTGAACGCCGCCGTCACGCCCAGCGCATCATCGTAAGCCGCTTCTAACTCGGCTGTGCCTTTGACCAAATCTACGCCAATGAGCAGGCCGCCTTGCTTGGCGTCCGAACCATGCGCGCTGCACGCCGCATGAATACGCTGCAAAAACGCCAACGCTTCATCGGGCGTAAAGTTGCCAATGCTGGAGCCTGGGTAGAAAAACACGCGCGGAGCAAGCGCCCGTACTTCTGGGATATCGCCCATCGCCGCCGCAGGTAAATTCAAAGATTCAGAAAAATCCATGCCCACACCCGCCATGTCCAAATCGGGATATTGACGTTGCAGCGTATCCAGCGTGCCGCGTAAAAAATCCACCGAAATATCTACAGCAACATAACGAAAAGGTTTGACGTGTTCAAACAAACTAGCTGCCTTTTGGCAATTGCCCGCACCCAAATCAATGAGTGCTGCGCCTTGCGGAATATGGCTTGCTATCGACGCGGCGTGCTCTAAAAAGATGGCAGCTTCGGTGCGCGTGGGGTAGTATTCGGGCAGTTCGCAGATGGCTTCAAATAGCTTAGAGCCAAGCGCGTCATACAAGTATTTAGGCGATGTGTAAGCCTGACTAGACTGCAAACCTTTTAGCAACTCCGTGCGAATCTGGTCGCTATCTTCATGGTGTAACTGAAAGAACTGTGGTGTTTTCATGTGCCTCAATATACGTGGAAAATAGAGTTTCGTTTTATAAGGACTTGCTATGTTGAAAATTTTTGCCGCCGTGCTTTTATCCCTTGTCGCTAGCTTCGCTTCTGCGCAAGCTGTTTTTAGAGTCACCGCGATTCCCGATGAGTCGCCCACCGAGCTAGCTCGCAAAGCCGCGCCGCTGGTCAAGTATCTTGAGTCCAAACTGGGTACGAGGGTTGAATTCACGCCTGTGTCCGACTACGCCGCCTCTGTTGAGGCTCTCGCCAACAAGCAAATCGATCTAGCGTGGTTTGGTGGCTTTACCTTTGTGCAAGCCAATATCCGCTCTGGCGGAAAAATGATTCCGCTTGTACAGCGCGAAGAAGACGAGAAGTTCCGCTCCGTGTTTATCACCAGCGATCCAACAATCAAAGCATTAGCCGACCTCAAAGGTCATACGCTGTCCTTTGGTTCGGCCTCCAGCACCTCAGGCCATTTGATGCCGCGCAAATTTTTGTTGGACGCAAAAATCAATCCTGATACTGACTTAAAGCGCGTGGCGTTTTCAGGCGCACACGACGCCACCATTGCAGCTGTAGCCGCTGGCAAGGTCGATGCGGGCGCACTCAACATCTCGGTGTGGGACAAGTTTGTGGCGGACAAAAAAGTAGACACCAGCAAGGTGTTGGTGTTCTACACCACGCCCGCTTACTTTGATTACAACTGGACCGTTCACGCGGACATGCCCGCCGCTATGCGCGAAAAACTCACCCGTGCTTTCCTCGACTTAAACGCGAGCACGCCTGAGGGCAAAGCCATATTGGAGTTGCAGCGTGCGACGCGCTTCATCCCAACCAAGGCGGACAACTACAAAGGCATTGAAGCTGCAGGTCGTAGCGCGGGCTTGATTAAGTAGCACTGCCAATGAAGGTTGAACTGCTCGCCGCAGCAGGCAGGCATCCCGCCGCAGCCCCAACCAGCTTGGCTTTGCAGCCAATCACGCTGACCATAGCAGCAGGTGAACAAGTCGCGGTGATTGGCCCCTCTGGCGCTGGCAAGACCACGTTACTCCACGTGATGGCGTGTGCCCTGATGCCTGCAGCAGGAACACTCGCGTTAGATGAGCGAGACCCGTGGCGGCTTTCAAAATCAGACCTGCAAAAATTACGTGGCGATCTTTTCCTTGCCCCGCAAGTGCCACCTCTGCCGCCGCGTCAACGCGTCGTCACCAGCGTACTGGCAGGGCAATTGCCGCGCATGGGATTTTGGACGAGTATCAAGAGCTTGTTTTATCCAGCGGACATTCCTGCTGCCGAACAAGCATTGGCGCAATTTGATTTGACCGATAAATTGTTTGAGCGCGTCGATAGGTTATCTGGCGGCGAGCGGCAGCGGGTGGGTCTTGCGCGAGGTTTAGTGTCAACTAGCAAGCTGTGGTTGATTGACGAGCCGCTGTCTGCACTTGACCCCACGCGCGCCCTGCAAGCCATCCAAACTTTAACGGCAAACGCCAGCGAGCGAGGCATCACCTTGGTCGCCACGCTGCATCATGTGCAAATGGCACTCGCGCATTTTCCGCGCATCATCGGCCTTAAAAATGGCGAGTTGGTGTTTGATTTGCCGACAAGCGAAGTCACGCCCGAGCGACTCAAAGATTTGTATGCCCAGCATCTTGATGAGCTCAACTAAATTAAAACGTGACCCAGCATTCTTGAGTCGCGTCTTTTGGATTGCCGCTGCCGCAGTGTTGCTCTGGCCGATGTTAGTGTTGTCTGAATTCAAAATCTGGACGCTGTTTTCCGCAGAGAGTTTAAAACCTACGCTTAAATTTTTAGCTGATTTTTTTCCGCCAAGACTAGAACCCGAATTTTTAATGATGGTGGCTAAAGAGACTTGGCGCACGGTCGCTATGGCAACGGCGGGCATTGCGCTCGCGCTGATTTTTGCGATTCCGCTCTCGTTGATTACCGCTCGTGTGCTCTCTATCAGTGGGCTTGCAGGCCCTATGGGGATTGGCCGAGGCGCGATTCGCACACTAGCACGCTGGCTGCTGATTGTGCTTAGGAGCGTGCCCGAGCTGATCTGGGCGCTCATCTTTGTCCGCGTCGTCGGGCTGGGACCCACGGCTGGCGTGCTGGCGATTGCACTGAC
>JANXRP010000098.1 GCA_025352965.1 Comamonadaceae bacterium | reverse complement strand
CCCACTTTGGGCATGTATGAAAACACCACGCAACTTTTTGCTACGCTTTATTGGCATTGGTTCTTTTTAATTCAGCCAGCACCGCTGCCTGAAGCGCTGATTGGTGACGATCCTGTTCGCTATTTGCACGGCGTGATGGGTTCGCGTTATGGTGGTTTAGAAAAGTTTGCACCCGAAGCATTGCGTGAGTACGAACGCTGCGCACTCATCCCAAACTCTGCGATGGCGATGGCTGAAGACTACCGCGCTGCTGCAACAATTGATTTAGAGCATGATCGCGCGGATGTTGCGTTGGGCAAAAAAATTGAAACGCCAGTGCATGTGCTATGGGGTGCAAAAGGCGTAGTGCAGCAGTGTTTTGATGTGCTAGCGCTGTGGCGTGATCGTGCGACTCATGTGACAGGCATGCCAGTAGAGAGCGGGCATTACATCCCTGAAGAGAATTCAGCAGCCCTGCTGCAAGAGGCCTTTAAATTTTTCAAACCATAATTTTTAAAACTTAGTCATTTTTAAGGAAGAACCATGAGCAAAAAAAGAATCGCTGTGATTGCTGGAGACGGCATTGGCAAAGAAACCATGCCTGAGGGGGTGCGTGTGATGGAGGCTGCGGCGACCAAGTTTGGCATTGATCTGCAGTTTGACCACTTCGATTTTGCGAGCTGGGATTATTTTGAGAAGCACGGAAAAATGATGCCCGATAACTGGAAAGATCAAATCGGCGGACACGATGCGATTTATTTTGGCGCCGTCGGTTGGCCTGAAAAAATACCAGACCACATTTCGCTGTGGGGTTCACTGATTTTGTTTCGTCGTGACTTTGACCAGTATGTCAATTTACGTCCTGCGCGTTTGATGCCAGGCATCATTGCACCAGTCGTGCGCCGTGACGGTACACCGCGTCAGCCTGGCGAAATCGACATGTACATCGTGCGCGAAAACACGGAAGGCGAATACTCTGCCGTGGGTGGGCGCATGTTTGAAGGCACGCCTCGCGAGTTCGTGCAGCAGCAGTCGGTGTTCACACGTCACGGCACGGATCGCGTGCTCAAGTTTGCCTATGACCTTGCGCAGTCACGTCCTAAAAAACATTTGACCAGTGCGACCAAATCGAATGGCATTGCGATCACGATGCCGTACTGGGATGAGCGCGTGGCAGAGATGGCAAAAAAATATCCCGATATCAAAACAGACAAGTTTCACATCGACATTTTGACGGCGCATTTTGTGCAGCGCCCAGACTTCTTTGACGTAGTGGTTGCAAGCAATTTATTTGGTGATATTTTGAGTGACCTAGGCCCTGCTTGCACTGGGACGATTGGCATTGCGCCTAGCGCTAATTTGAATCCAGAGAAAAAGTATCCATCGTTGTTTGAACCCGTGCATGGTTCTGCGCCCGACATCGCTGGCAAGGGGATTGCCAACCCGATTGGACAGGTCTGGTGCGGCGCCATGATGCTAGAGCATTTAGGGCACAAAGACGCGCATGACTATGTGCTGAAAACAATTGAGGCAGTGCTCGATCCAAAATCAGGCGCACCAAAAACACCTGATATCGGTGGGAAAGCCACAACCAGTGACCTAGGGAAAGCGATAGCCAGTGCTTTGTAGAATCTCAGTTTGATGGTTTTAAAAACCGATTAGAATAAATCGTTGAATTTTTCCAACCTGCTTTTTAGCAAATAATTTTTATCTTAAGGAGTCATTGATGAATAAGACCGAACTCGTAGAACATATGGCAAAACATGCTGAAATTTCTAAAGCTGCGGCTGGTCGCGCTTTAGAGTCTTTGATGGGTGCCGTCAAAGCGACGCTCAAAAAAGGCGGCACGGTTGCGTTAGTTGGTTTTGGTACGTTTGTTGTGGGCAAGCGCGCCGCACGAGTGGGTCGCAATCCAAAAACTGGCGCCGCACTTAAAATCAAGGCTGCAAAAGTGCCGAAGTTCCGTCCTGGTAAAGGTCTGAAAGAAGCACTGAATAAATAATTTCAGCGTGGGTGCTTAGCTCAGTTGGTAGAGCGGCGCCCTTACAAGGCGTAGGTCAGCGGTTCGACCCCGTTAGC
This sequence comes from Comamonadaceae bacterium, assembly GCA_025352965.1. Lineage (GTDB taxonomy): Bacteria > Pseudomonadota > Gammaproteobacteria > Burkholderiales > Burkholderiaceae_C > JASGCK01. Next base: position 12,855 of record JANXRP010000098.1, on the reverse strand, counting down.
ACTCACCACGTTTTGATTGATAATTCTGCTTAGGCGAACTGCGGTTCGCCTTTTTACTTTGAGCCTCCATCACTATGTTTGATTTCATTCGTACCCATAACAAAGCAATTCAATTGCTGATGTTCGTCTTTATTTTGCCAGGTTTCTTTTTATTTGGCATCGAAGGTTTTAGTTCCATGGGCGAAAAAAGCGAGACGGTCGCGGTGGTGGATGGTCGAAAAATAGGGCAAATTGAATGGGACGCTGCAGTGAAAGATGACGTGGAGCGTATCCGCCAAAGTGCCCCTACGGTGGATACTAAAGTTTTTGATACTAGCGAGTTCAAATATGCATCGCTTGAGCAGTTGGTCAAACGCCGGGTGCTTGCAACGGCGGCGCAAAAGTTGCATTTGGGGGTGAGCGACCAAAGGCTGGCCTCTGAGCTGCTGCAAAATCCGATGTTGGCGGCCCTACGTCTACCGAATGGGAAAATAGATGACATCAAATATAAAGAATTACTGGCTCCGCAGGGCATAACGCCGCAAGGCTTTGAGGCACGTGTACGCTCAGACTTATCGGTTCAACAAGTTCTCCAAAGTCTTGCCATGAGTGGCATGGTTCCGGCTAGTTTGGCTGATGTGGCACTGAATGCTTATTTTGAAAAACGTGAGATTCAAATTTTGAAATTTTCTCCGGAAGATTTCGTAAAAAAAATAACACCAACAGATGCCGAGGTGGAGGCCTTCTACAAGGGTAATTCAATGCTATTCCAGGCGACTGAAAAAGCATCGATTCAATATGTGACGTTAGATGTTGAGAGTATTAAAAAAACAATCACACTTAATGAGGCGGATGTCAAAAGCTATTACGAACAAAATGGCGACAGGCTCAGTGGCGCTGAAGAACGCAAGGCGAGCCATATTTTGATTGCAGCTGCCAAGTCAGCTACGGTAGAGGCGCGGTTAAAAGCTAAAAAACAAGCAGAAGATTTGCTTGTGCAGATTAAAAAATCTCCTGTCAGTTTTGCTGATTTAGCTAAGAAGAATTCACAGGATCCCGTGTCTGCCGCAAGCGGTGGTGACTTAGGTTTTTTTGCACGTGGCTCTATGGTGAAACCGTTTGAAGACGCGGTGTTTGCGATGCAGCCCAAACAATTAAGCGAAGTGGTTGAATCTGATTTTGGTTATCACATCATTCAATTGACGGAAGTTAAAGCTCCCAAAAAACGTAGTTTTGTGGAAATGAAGCCAGAGATAGAGACCGAGCTCAAGAAGCAAATGGCACAGAAAAAGTTTGCTGAAGCAGCCGAAATATTTACGAATACGGTGTACGAGCAATCTGATAGCCTCAAACCGGTGGCTGACAAACTCAAGCTTGAGATTCAGACAGCGCAAAACGTAACACGTCAAGCTTCACCCAATGCTCGTGGTGCACTGGCCAATGCTAAATTTTTAAGTGTCCTTTTCTCATCTGATGCAATTGATAAAAAGCGTAATACAGAAGCTGTTGAAATGGGTGGCAATCAACTGACTGCTGGCCGTATCGTGAGTTACACCCCAGCGCAAACGCTTCCTTTGGATGCGATCCAAGATCGTGTGCGAGCCTTGCTTGTTCAGCGCATGAGTCTAGATTTAGCCCGCACCGAAGGCGTGGCTAAGCTGGCTGAATTGACATCGACTACTGTGAGTGAAGCTATACCTGCACAAATGGGTGCGCCACTGACGGTGTCGCGTGATGTGCTACAACAACAAAATCCAAAATTAATTGATACCGCATTGCGTGCGAACAGTAGCAAGTTGCCGCTATGGTTAGGTGTTGACTTGGGCGCCGAGGGCTATCGCGTTGTGCGTCTGAATAAAATTGTTGATGGTGCACAAGCCGCGGCTACGCAAAATCGCGATCAATATTTGCGGGTTTGGTCGAACGCTGAGAATACGAGTTATTACGAATATCTGAAAGATAAATTCAAGGTGCAAATCAAGGTGACTAAGCCTGACGCAAAAACAGATTTAAAACCAAAGGCGACTTAAGTTTCGTTTTATAATTCAACATGATTTTTACGGTGGCTGTAGCTCAGTTGGTAGAGTCCAGGATTGTGATTCCTGTTGTCGTGGGTTCGAGCCCCATCAGCCACCCCATTCTTTAAGTCCCACAGTGTACGTTTTCGAAACATGAAATTAGCTGGGCATCTCTTAATTGACTGTTTGATTGAGCAAGGCGTGACGCATGTGTTTGGCGTCCCGGGTGAAAGCTTTTTGGCATGTCTAGATGGCATTCACGATCGAGCAGACAAAATCCAATTCATCAACTGCCGTCAAGAAGGCGGTGCAGCCTACATGGCCGAGGCTGTAGGCAAGCTGACTGGGCGTCCTGGTGTGTGTTTTGTGACGCGCGGACCTGGCGCAACTAATGCCTCTATTGGTGTGCATACGGCTTTTCAAGATTCGACGCCAATGGTTTTATTGGTGGGAGATGTGGCTAGCGAAACGCGAGACCGCGAGGCGTTTCAAGAAGTTAACTACCTTAGTTTTTTTGAATCTATGGCTAAGCGCGTAGAGCGTATTGATGATCCGAACCGAATACCCGAATACATTGCTCGCGCCTTTGCAACGAGTATGAACGGTCGTCCAGGTCCCGTGGTGTTGGTGTTACCCGAAGACATGCAAATCAAAAATGTTGATACGGATCGCTATCCTGTCCTAGCTCACATCAAGCCTACGCGTGCGGGCATGGATGTGCTTGCGCTACAAAAATTTGAAGTCATGCTGCTAGCCAGTCAACGTCCGTTTGTCATTGCAGGTGGTGCAGGTTGGGATGCAACATCAGCCCTTGCTTTGCAGACTTTTGCTGAAAAATTTAACTTACCTGTTGGTAATGCGTTCCGTTTTCAAGATACCTTTGACAATCATCATCGCAACTATGCGGGTGATGTCGGTATTGGTATCAATCCAAAACTTGCTGCACATATCAAAGAGAGCGATCTCATCATTGCGTTTGGCCCACGCCTTGGAGAGATGACGACGGGCGGCTACGCCATGCTCACGGCTCCCAAAATGCAGCAAAAGCTGATTCATATTCACGCGAGTAGCGAAGAGTTAAATCGCGTCTATCAGGCTGATTTACCCATTAATGCCAGTATGGATGCTGCCGCGCAGGCACTCGCGGCTTTGCAAGCGCCCTCCGATCGGGCTTGGCAAGCATCCATTGCTGGATGGACGGCGCGTGTGCACGCGACCTACGAGGCTAACCTGATTCATCAACCCATTTTGGACAGCGAAGCGAACCCCGTCGGTTTGATTGACATGCCGGCTATTGTGGCGTTACTGCAAAAACACCTACCAGTAGATGCGGTACTGACTAATGGTGCGGGGAATTTTGCCAGCTGGGTGCATCGGTACTTTAAACATCATGGGCTGATCAAGGGGCACAAAACACAGCTTGCGCCGACCTCAGGATCCATGGGTTATGGCGTGCCTGCTGGAATTGCAGCAGCCATTACAACGAGACGAATAGCCTTCACCATAGCTGGCGATGGTGACTTCTTAATGAACGGCCAAGAACTGGCTACGGCAGTACAGTATGGCGCGAAGAGCATCATTGTGCTCCTCAATAATGGTATTTATGGCACGATCCGCATGCATCAAGAGCGTGAATATCCCGCAAGGGTAAGCGGCTCCAGCATGGTGAATCAAAGCTTTGCAGCTTTAGGTGCCGCTTATGGGTACGTGGGAGTGCGTATTACGCGTACAGAAGAGTTTGAGCCTGAGCTTGCGGCAGCACTGGCAAGATCTGAGGGTACATTGATTGAAGTCATGTTAGATGCCGAAGTGCTGACAACACGTGGAACATTATCAGCCATTCGAAATTCAGCATTACAGAAATAGAAATGCCACCCTAAGGTGGCATTTCTATTATTTCGAGCCGCTTAGATTTACTTCGCGTGCTTACCAATTAGGCCAGCCAATTGGAACATCGACACTTGAGCAGCGCCAGCAAACAAAACTTTTAGTTTTGCGTCAGCGTTAATCATGCGTTTGTTTTTGCTGTCTTGCAGGCCATGCTTTTTGATGTAGACCCACAGTTGCTTGACGATCTCTGTGCGCGGCACTGGTGTCGCACCAATCACTGCAGCTAAGGCTGCATCAGGCGTCATAGGTTTCATGAATGCCGCATTCGGCGTACGCTTAACAGCTACTTTTTTAACGGCAGCCTTTTTTGCAGGCGCTTTTTTAGCAGCGACTTTTTTTGCTGGAGCAGCCTTTTTAGCGGCTACTTTCTTAGCGGGAGCTTTCTTTGCGACAGTTGCCATGATGTTTCCTTAAGGGTTATTGTTGGAACTGCTAATCCTACTGGGAAAACGGTGTTTTTTAGCTAGTTTTCCCCTAGGAAAAGTAATTTATTTACGAGGCGTTGCATTGATGCGACAACGCCCGCGCGCACTCAGTGACCAAGGTCGAGCCTTTATAGATAAGTCCCGTATAGATTTGCACAGCATTAGCGCCCGCTTTCATTTTGCTTAAGGCATCTTCAGCACTCAGAATGCCGCCTACGCCAATAATCGGATAGCCTAGCCCGTAAGCCACGTCCAGCTTGGCACGCAGTAAGGTGATGACTTGGTTACTGGCCTCTAATACGGGTGCGCCGCTGAGTCCACCCGACTCTGTGGCATGCGGTAAACCTTGTACCGCCTCACGTGCGAGTGTGGTGTTGGTAGCAATCACACCATCCATTTGATGCTTGACGAGCGCGTTTGCAATACATTGAATTTGTGTTTCGTTTAAATCGGGTGCGATTTTTACAAAAATCGGTACGCGTCGCCCATGCTCCTGCGCCAACTCGTTACGCTTAGCGTTGAGTGCTGCAAGCAAGGCGTCTAGCGCCTCATCGCTTTGCAGCGCACGTAGGTTTTGGGTATTGGGGCTCGAGATGTTGATCGTGACGTAGTCGGCGTGTGGATAGACACCAGCCAGTGCAATCAAGTAATCGTCTGCTGCTCGTTCAATTGGGGTGATCGTATTTTTACCAATATTGAGGCCGAGTAGTTTTCCTTCGCTGCGAAATTTAGATTGCTGCACGTTTCGGATGAAGGCATCTAAGCCTTCGTTATTAAAACCAAGACGATTGATGAGCGCACTTGCTTTTGGCAGACGAAACATGCGCGGCTTTGCGTTGCCTGACTGAGCTAGTGGTGTCACAGTGCCGACTTCGATAAAGCCAAAACCCATAGCACCTAAGCCATCGATGACCCGCGCATTTTTATCGAGTCCTGCTGCCATGCCAACTCGGTTAGGAAAGCGCAATCCTGCAAGCGTGATGGGATCAGAAACAAAGGGCTGACGATACAAGCAATCAAAAGGTGTGCGCTGCGTACGTGCGAGCATGCGCATCGTGATTTCGTGCGCCGTCTCTGCATCAAGTTGAAATAAAGCAGTGCGGGAAAGAGAGTAGGGGAGTAGTGACATGGATAATCGTAGTTTAAAGATTGATTTTCCCACGACCGAAGGATGTTCTTACATGACTCAAGATGAGCTCAAAATGCAAGTCGGCATTGCCGCACTCAAATATATTCAAAATGGCGAAATTGTTGGCGTGGGCACAGGCTCGACAGTGAATAAATTTATTGACGCACTTGCGGCTGCGATTGCTGCGGGCAATATTCATATTGCGGGTACCGTCTCCAGTTCCGTTGCATCGACCGAAAAGCTGAAAGGTTACGGTATTCCCGTGCTTGAGGCGAGCGAAGTAGCAAGGTTAGGTGTTTATATCGATGGCGCAGATGAAATTGATGGCGAGGGTTACATGGTCAAAGGTGGCGGCGCTGCACTGACGCGTGAAAAGATCGTGGCAAGCCTTGCCGAGCGCTTTGTCTGCATTGCAGATGAGTCTAAATTAGTGAAAATATTAGGTGCTTTCCCGCTGCCTGTAGAGGTCATTCCTATGGCTGCAGGCCAGATTCAACGGCGGTTTGCGGCAAAGGGCGGCGTGGCAACGATTCGCATCAAAGATGGCGCACCATTGATGACTGATAACGGTCAGCATATCTTGGATGTGACAGGACTTTCAATCAAGGAGCCACTTGCCTTTGAGCTTGGTGTCAATCAGTGGGCTGGTGTGATCACTGTTGGCGTGTTCGCACAACAAAAAGCTAGCGTTTGCTTACTTGGTACGAGCGCTGGCGTGAGAACTTTAACTTTTTAAGTTACAAAGACCGCATATAAAAAAACCAGCCTTAGCTGGTTTTTTTATATGAACAATGAATGCATCGAGAATCAGAACCTTGCACGCAGTCCAATAGAGAACAAGCTGACAGATGCAGTTGAGGTGGCCGTAGCAGAAGTAGACAGCTTAGCGGTGGAGAGATCGTAATCTGCCGTGACAGCTACCGACTTATTAAAGTTGTATGCAATACCGCCGCCAACTGCCAACTGCCATGAGTTAGTCGTTGGAACAGCCGTCACACTAGGCGCATCAACCTTGTTTCGTGCTAAACCACCTGCAACGCGATAGCCAAACTGGTCATTGAAATTACCTGAGTAAGCAACATTACCGCCAAATCCTGTGGCTTTGATATCTTGAAAGGCCGAGCTTGTTATTTTTCCGTAGTTAATGATTTGACCTTCATAAGAAAGTCCATTACCTGCGTCGTAACCCAGCAAGAACTTATTGCCTGAGTTGGTTTTTTGGCAAACATTTGTTCCGCAATCGAAACCCAGTGTACCTTTGCCTGCAGAGCCTTGAATGTACATTTGCGCAAACGAACCAGTTGCGGCAACTGTGAGTGCTAAAGCGACGAGCGATTTTTTAAACATATTGTTTCTCCGAGAGTTTTAAAATTAGGAAGCTCAAGTTTATCAATTTAAGCAAAAACCTCCAGCCTTATTTATAGAGAAAGCGTTAATTTTTAAGAATTCATGCCTTGATGTCGCATTAACGCATCAATTTGGGGCGTGCGCCCTCTGAAAGCTGTAAATGAATCGATGGCGGGCCGGCTGCCGCCCATTTGCAAAATCTCTGTCAAATAGCGCTTGCCTGTGGATTGAAGAGCTTCTATGCCGAGCAGTGAAGCTTCCTCAAATGCCGCGTAGCAGTCGGCGCTGAGCACTTCCGCCCATTTGTAGCTGTAGTAACCTGCGGCATAGCCGCCCGCAAAAATGTGGCTAAAGCTATGCGGCGTGCGGCTGTATGCGGGTACAGGTAATACGGCGGTGTCTTTGCGAACCTCGGCGAGCAGTGCCATTGGCTCTTGCACGGCGGTGTTTTTGCTATGCAGCAGCATGTCAAATAACGAAAACTCGACTTGACGCATGGTCGCGAGGCCAGACTGGTAGTTCTTTGCAGCCAACATCTTTTGGAAGAGCGCAGCTGGCATGGCCTGCCCGCTATCCACATGTGCTGCCATGCCTTGCACAACGTCCCATTCCCAGCAAAAATTTTCCATAAACTGGCTGGGCAACTCGACGGCATCCCATTCGACACCGCTAATGCCCGCCACGTCACGCTCGTTCACGCGGGTCAGCATGTGGTGCAGGCCGTGGCCGAACTCATGGAAGAGCGTCATCACGTCGTCATGTGTCAGTAGAGCGGGTTTGCCACCCGCGCCATCGGCAAAATTGCACACCAAATGTGCCACGGGTGTTTGCAGCTCGTGTGTGTCCACACGAAGCCAACGGCCGCGAGCATCATCCATCCAAGCTCCGCCGCGCTTGCCGTCTCGTGCAGCGGTGTCTAAATAAAACTGCGCTAAGAGTTGATCGTTCTGGGTGATTCGATAAAACTGAACCTTCTCGTTCCATGTGGGAGCAGCATCCAAAACGATTTGCACATCAAACAGCGATTCGATCTTGGCGAATAAGCCGTCCAGCACTTTGGGTAATTGGAAGTAGTTTTTAACGTTTGATTCAGAGTAGGCATATCGCGCCTCTTTCAGCCGCTCCGAGATGAATGTCCAATCCCACGGCTGGGGGTCAGCAAGCCCTAATTCTTGCTTTGCAAACTCACGCATTTCAGCCATATCCTTTAGCGCATAAGGCTTAGCGCGGGATGCAAGGTCTTTTAAAAACGCGATAACTTCCTCACTAGAGTTGGCCATCTTGGGTGCAAGCGACACTTCTGCGTGATGCCTAAACCCAAGTAACTGGGCTTGCTCGTGCTTCAAAGTCAAAAGCTCCGTAATAATGGCGCTATTGTCGCGAAGCTGTGCATCTGCTCCGTCTGATACATCGCTAGCCCTTGTGGCATAAGCCTTGTAGAGTTTTTCTCGAAGCGCAGAGTTATTCGCAAACTGCATCACAGGCATGTAGCACGGCGCTTTGAGTGTGAGGGCGTAGCCAGTCGTTTTGCCGCCTTTATCGGCAAGCAGTTCAAATCGCGCTTTAGCCGCAAGCTTTACGTCGTCTGGCATGCCAGCCATTTCTTGCTCAGAAGCCATGTAGGAAAAGGCTTCTGTGCTATCCAACACGTTTTCACTGAACTTTTGGCTAAGCGCAGAGAGGAGCTCATCAATTTCGGCATAGCGCTCTTTAGCCGTTCCCACTAAATCCGCACCGCCTAGTTGGAAGCTGCGCAGGGCGTTTTTGTGCGCTTGCGTTTGTTCAGGCGTGAGGCTTGTAGGATCAATTGCTTTGTACTTGGCATAAAGCCGCTCGTCGGAACCTAGCAAGGTAAAAAATTGCGTGACTTTGGGTAGCGCTTCGTTATAGGCGGCGCGTAGCTCGGGCGTATCGGCCACGCCGTTCAAATGACTCACAGATCCCCAAGCAACGCCGAAGCGCTCGGTCGCAACGTCAAGCGTAAGACTTAAATTTTGCCATGTGGCGGGAGTGGCACTGCTGCAAGCCTTATCCAATGCGGCCTGCGAGGCATTTAAGAGCTCATCAACGGCAGGCGCAATGTGCTCTGGGCGGATGGCCGCAAAGTCTATGAGCGTGTTAGGGGTGGGGCGTACGAGTAGGGGGTTCATCAGCCCAATTGAGATTTCTTGACGCTTTTCTTCTTAGGCTGAATCCGCTTAACTTTGCCACCAAACGTGAGACGCTCGTTCCCCAAAACGCGCAGGGTGCGAACTTCAGGGCGTTGACCGCCGCGTTTGCTGTACTTCATGACCTTCATGTCGCGCGGGCCTGGCATGCGGTCTTCGTTGATGGGCTTTTCAACAATGGGTTTTTCGCGCCACAGAACGAGTAGCTTGCCGATATGCTGAATCGGCGCAGCATTAAATTCTTCAGAGAGCTCTACCAGCATGGCTTCGCGAGCATTTCTGTCATCGGAAAACACGCGTACTTTGATGAGTCCGTGGGCGTTCAGCGCCGCATCCACTTCGTGCTTAACGGCGGCGGTAAGTCCGTCATTTCCGATCATCACAACGGGATTGAGGTGGTGTGCATCAGCGCGAAGCTGTTTGCGATCTTGTACGTTTAATTTAATGGCAGTCATGCCCCAATTATCCCTTACATGCTCATTGACTCGGCTCTTTTGGGAAACCAACGAGAATTGAGGTTATGAAAGTACAAAAACAAAGCGGGAAAAAGGGCAAAAAACTCAACAAAGCGTGGCTCAATGATCATTTGAATGACCCTTACGTCAAGATGGCAACGCGCGATGGTTATCGTGCCCGAGCCGCTTACAAACTCAAAGAGATGGACGAAACGCTTGGCCTGATCAAGCCAGGTATGACCGTGGTGGATTTGGGCTCAACCCCAGGCGCTTGGAGCCAATATTTGCGGCGCAAATTGAGTGGAACCGAAGGCGCCAGCATGATTGGCTCGAACCGTGTGATTGCCGCTGATGCCAAGACGGGTGCGGCTTCAGGCGCGCTCAATGGTCGTATCGTGGCGCTCGATATTTTGCCAATGCTGCCCGTGGAAGACGTGACGTTTATCTTGGGTGACTTTCGCGAGGAGGCAGTTTTAGCACAGCTTCATGAAACGCTGGGCGGCGCAGCGAGCTTTAGCAAAGTGGACTGCGTGGTCTCGGACATGGCGCCCAATTTGTCGGGTGTGGAGTCAGCCGATGCAGCGCGGATGTGTCATTTGGTTGAGATTGCCGTAGAGTTTGCCAAGTCGCATTTGACTCCTGAAGGCGCGCTGGTGGTTAAGGTCTTTCACGGCAGCGGCTACAGCCAATTGGTTAAGCTGTTTAAAGAGACTTTTGAAGTCGTCAAACCCATGAAGCCTAAGGCATCGCGTGATAAATCGGCTGAAAATTTTATCGTTGGAATGCGATTAAAGCCTCAATAAAACAGAGGTTAAATTTTCCCTTTTTGCTTGAGGCGACTGAGTGTCTCAGCAGATAGATTCAAATATGAGGCAAGCTCTTTTTTTGGGATGCGATCAAATAGCTCGGGTTGCTTGCGCAAAAAGCGTTGGACGCGGCCTGTGGCGTCTAGCAAATGTAGCGTAATCGTATGCGCCATGATGTCACTCATCAGGTGCATGACTTGATATTCGAACGCTTGCTTGACGAGTGGATGGCGTTCAATAAAGCTCACCCATTGCTCTAGAGGAAGCTTGGCAACCCGTGCCTTGGTGAGGCAAACGATGCTGTAGGGGGCGGGATTTTTTAAGCGCCAAGCGGCATAACTGGTCTCGACGTCGCGTTCGGCCGCGAATCGCAAAATCATCTCTTTGGCTTCGGCGTTAGTCACGACGCGCTTCAAAATGCCATCCAAAATGAAGTATTGCTCCATGTCGTGTACGCCTTGGTGCAGCAAAAAATCTCCTTTGCTGCCGTCTACCACGGTTAAATAGCTTTCCAGCTCCGACGTTTGCTCGTCATTTAAACCGTGCAGCAATGCGTTTTGCTTAAGCTGCACGCGTATGACATTTTTATCGGGATGTTGGGAGACGGAGGGCATAGGTCGTTGAAAGATATAGCAGAAATTGACCCAGATCAAGGATGCGCTGGTCAGTGATTCCTATGATAACTGACTGTGCTACCCACCCTTTTATTCAAGCCTTCTGAGGAGAGATTTTAAATGACAACCGAGACTCAAGCAGCCGAGATGACCGATGGTTTTCACCTCGTTATCGATGCATTAAAACTAAACGGCATCGACACGATTTATGGCTTGCCAGGTATTCCAATTACGGACTTGACTCGCAAAATGCAAACAGCTGGTATGCGTGTGATTTCTTTCCGTCACGAGCAACATGCTGGCAATGCTGCTGCTGCTGCTGGTTTCTTGACGGGCAAACCAGGCATTTGTCTGACCGTGTCGGCACCTGGCTTTTTGAATGGCCTCACGGCATTGACTAACGCCACCACCAACTGCTTCCCGATGATTTTGATTAGCGGCTCGTCTGAGCGCGAAATCGTGGATTTGCAGCAGGGTGACTACGAAGAGATGGATCAATTGGCCATTGCCAAGCCACTGTGCAAAGCTGCTTTTCGTGTGCTGCACGCGGCGGATATTGGTGTGGGTATCGCGCGTGCCATCCGCTCTGCAGTGTCGGGTCGCCCAGGCGGCGTGTACCTTGATTTACCCGCGAAATTGTTTTCGCAGGTGATGGAGGCGCAAGCGGGCAAAAACTCGTTGATTGAAGTGGTTGATGCTGCGCCAGCGCAAATTCCAAGTCCTGTGGCTGTGGCTCGTGCAATTGAGCTTTTGAAAAATGCTAAGCGCCCACTGATTTTGCTGGGCAAGGGTGCTGCGTACGCGGGCGCTGATAACGCTCAGTCGGATGATGCGATCAAGGCCATGATTGAAAACTCAGGCATTCCTTATTTGCCGATGTCGATGGCCAAGGGCTTGTTGCCCGACACCCACGCCCAGTGCGCCTCTGCAGCCCGCTCGTATGTGCTGGCTGAGGCCGATGTGGTCATGTTGGTTGGTGCGCGTCTCAATTGGCTTTTGTCGCACGGCAAGGGTAAAACATGGGGAGGTGATAAAGCCGCCTCGCGTCAATTCATTCAAATCGACATCTCGCCAACGGAAGCTGATAGCAACGTGGCGATTGCTGCGCCTATCGTGGGCGACATTGCCTCTTGCGTTGCTGAGATCAATAAAGCCATGTTGGCTGCCAAGTTGCCAAAAGCCAACGCCGAGTGGACAAAAACGGTGTTCGATAAGCGGGATGCGAATGTGGCCAAGATGGCAATTACGCTGCAAGCTAATCCAAGCCCGATGAATTTCCATAGTGCTTTGAATGTGATTAAAAACACGATCAAAACCAATCCAGACGCGATTTTGGTGAACGAAGGCGCAAACACGCTGGACTTCACACGTTCGATTGTCGATATGTACAAGCCGCGCAAGCGTTTGGACGTGGGCACATGGGGCATTATGGGCATTGGCATGGGTTTTTCTGTGGCAGCGGCGGTTACGACGGGGCACCCTGTCATCGCCGTGGAAGGCGACAGCGCCTTTGGCTTTAGCGGCATGGAGTTAGAGACGATTTGCCGCTACAACTTGCCAGTGTGTGTGGTCGTGTTTAACAACAACGGCATCTATAAAGGCACTGATCAAAACCAATCAGGCGGCAAGGGTGCTGGTGGCAAAGACGTAGCACCTACGGTGTTTGTCAAAAACGCCCGCTATGACCTCATGATGCAAGCCTTTGGTGGCGATGGCATCACAGCGAATACACCAGCCGAGCTAGAAAAGGCCTTGAACGCTGCGGTGGCTTCGGGCCGTCCAACGCTGATTAATGCCGTCATTGACGAGACTGCAGGCACGGAGAGCGGTCGCATTACCAGCTTGAACCCAACGGCTGGCAAGAAGTAATTTTAAATTCCATTTATATTTTTAGGAGCATTTCATGAGCGACAAACCATTAGCGGGTATCAAAATTATCGACTTCACCCATGTGCAAGCAGGCCCTGCCTGTACGCAGATGTTGGCGTGGTTCGGCGCAGACGTGATCAAGGTCGAACGTCCAG
>JANXRP010000115.1 GCA_025352965.1 Comamonadaceae bacterium | reverse complement strand
CTGGACGCAGCCAGCACAGGGGATGGTCTGCGTCACACCCAACGGTTTGAGCGCGTACTGGCAAGTCTGCCCGAGTTGCAGTCGGCTACCCATGGGCAAGCTCTACTCAGCGTACCGCTAGACAATGGTGTGGTGCGGCGTATCCCACTTGTGATGCGCCTTGGTGAGACCGTCGTGCCTAGCTTGGCTTTAGAGATGCTACGCGTGGCAACGGACACATCAGCCATCGAAGTATTGACCGATGCGAGGGGCCTACGCGAGGTACAAGTGGCAGATTTGCGCATTAGCACGCAAGAGGATGCCGAGATTTGGCTGCACGCCGCCCCGATTAAAACAACCATCGGAAGGTACGTTTCGGCCTTAGACGTGCTGCAAGGCAAGGCAAACCCAGAGCAGTTCGAAAATAAGCTCATTCTGCTAGGGCTAACTGGCGCGGGTCTCAATGACATGCGCACCACGCCGCTCGGCGAACTAGTGCCAGGCATCGAAATTCAAGCGCAAGTCATTGAGTCCATCATCGATCAGCACCTCTTACGCCGCCCGCATTGGTTGGTATGGAGCGAAGCCTTGGTCATTGGGCTATTTGGAACCTTGCTCATTTGGTACATCCCTCGCCCCAAATCTGGCGTGATGCGCTTATTGCGACGCTATCCCAAATCTGCAGGCGCAATCGGCATTGGACTCAATTTGGTATTGGTCGCTCTTGGCTTTGCTTTATTCAATTTCTACGGGTTATTGGCAGACACAGCTTCAAGCTTTATCGTTTTATCTGCCGTCATGGGTAGCTTGCTAGCCAGCGCCTTGAGCCACATTGAGAAAGAAAAAACGCTCCCCAATCCTGTGCTCTAGCGCTGCATCTGACAAATTACATTTGGTTCAGCGCATGCTCCAAATGCTGCACCGTGCGATCCACGTTGTGCAGTTTGTCTAGGCCAAACAAGCCAATGCGGAAAGTCTTAAAGTCTGCGCCTTCATCGCACTGCAAAGGCACGCCAGCTGCGGTCTGCAGCCCAAGGTCGATAAATTTCTTGGAGCTTTGAATGCCGGCATCTTCGGTATAGCTCACCACCACACCTGGGGCTTGAAATCCTTTGGCCGCCACGCTCTTAAAGCCGCGACCTTCTAACAGTGCTCGAACTTTATCGCCTTGCTCTTGTTGTAGCGCTTTGGCGTTATCGAAGCCCATTGACTCGGTCTCTAACATGGTGTCGCGCAAACGCGAGAGCGCATCCGTTGGCATGGTCGCATGGTATGCATGGCCACCGCCTTCAAACGCTTCCATAATTTGCAGCCACTTCTTCAAATCCATCGCAAAGCTGGTGCTCGTCGTTGCATCGATACGCTCACGTGCAAGTTTTGACAGCGCAATCATGGCGCAGCAAGGTGAGCTACTCCAGCCCTTTTGCGGCGCAGAAATCAGCACGTCCACCCCCGCAGCTTGCATGTCCACCCAGATCGTGCCTGACGCAATGCAGTCCAAAACAAAGAGACCACCCACAGCATGCACGGCATCCCCAATGGCGCGCATATAGCCTTCAGGCAAGATCATGCCAGCGGCCGTCTCAACATGCGGTGCAAAGACCACGGCAGGGCGCTCTTTAGCAATCGCGGCGACGACCTCTTCAATTGGAGCGGGAGCCCATGCGGCTTGCGCGCCTTGGGCAACCTGACGCGCTTTCATGACGATGGATTCTGATGGAATGCTGCCCATGTCAAAAATCTGCGTCCAGCGAAAGCTAAACCAGCCATTGCGAATCACCAACACTTTTTTACCCGTGCCAAATTGACGTGCCACGGACTCCATGCCAAACGTACCGCTACCGGGCACCAGCACCGTCGCGTGGGCGTTGTAGACTTTTTTGAGCATGCGCGAAATGTCGCAAACGACATTTCTAAATTTGACCGACATGTGATTGACCGCGCGGTCGGTGTAAACAACTGAATATTCGAGAAGACCTTGTGGATCAACGTTAGGAAGTAAACCTGGCATAGAAAGCTCCGTAAATAATGATTGGTGATAACCGCATTAGCTTACCATGCAAGGCATCGCCAAAAGAGGAGTCTTTTATGATTGAAACCACGATTCAAACACTGCCTCATGGCATCGATTTGTCCATCCGCACGTGCGGGCAACGCGGTCGCCCTACGCTGGTGTTCCTGCACGGTTTTCCTGAAGCCGCCTTTGTGTGGGATGAGTATTTGGAGCACTTCGCTAAGCCAGAGAACGGTGGCTATCGCGCTGTAGCCCCTAATTTGCGTGGCTTTGAGCGATCGAGCAGTCCTGCAGACGTGTCCGCTTACCGCGCCAAGCACTTGGTACAGGACATTGCTGCGCTGATTGAATCTGAAACTGGCAAAGATGGACAACTCGCGTGTCTAGTCGCGCACGACTGGGGCGGCGCGGTCGCTTGGAACTTGGTCAACCAGCAGCCGCATTTGCAAAAAAAGCTCATCATCATTAACTCGCCACATCCAGGCACGTTTTTGCGCGAACTGAAAAACTCACCCAAGCAGCATGCTGCCAGCCTGTATATCAATTTTCTTGCACGCCCCGACGCACCAGCAATTCTTGCTGAGGACAATTTTCGCCGTCTATGGGAGTTTTTTACCAACATGGGCGCGGGCGCAGACCAGTACGGCTGGCTCACCGATGCCGTTCGCGCTCAGTACCACGAGGTCTGGAGCATGGGACTCACGGGCGGCTGTAACTACTATGCCGTCTCACCCATGAAGCCTGACGACAACCTCAAAAATCTAGTGCTGCCGCCAGAGATGTTCACCATCAAAATTCCGACGCAGGTCATTTGGGGTATGGGTGATATCGCGCTGCGTCCTGAATTGCTGGATGGCTTAGATGACTACATTGCCGATTTGCGTATCAACAAAATTGACGATGCCACCCACTGGGTCACGCATGAGCAGCCTGCTCGAATCAAACAACTGATTAGGGACTTTTTGCAAGCTTAGATTCAGCTAGCTTGTAACCCTCGGGGTTGTCATAAGGATTCGGGCCGCTGATCCCATTGGCATCCCGAGGTTGATCTTTAAAGCGTCTATGCACCCAGTAATACTGCGTGGGCATGGCACGCACCCACTGCTCTAGTTCGTGGTTCATCCGCAGCGAATCCGCTTCTAAATCCGCCTCGCTATCGCCGCTCGGATAGTTCTCCCAAGCAGGGT
This sequence comes from Comamonadaceae bacterium, assembly GCA_025352965.1. Lineage (GTDB taxonomy): Bacteria > Pseudomonadota > Gammaproteobacteria > Burkholderiales > Burkholderiaceae_C > JASGCK01. The sequence goes on along the minus strand of JANXRP010000115.1, from coordinate 2,954 downwards.
GGATTTCAATCTCATAGCCCGACTTTGTCATGCGCGTGATAACGGGTACGACCTTCGCACGACCAAGCTTGGCATAGCGCGGCAGGATGGGTAGCGTAGCAGCGATGTTGCCAAAAAAAGGGAGGAAGAACGAGTCGTCGGGCTCGTAATTCATGTCGGGCAGCAAGTACAGCGGCTCGCCCCTGCGCATGGACTGCACCGCCGCACGCACGCTAGATAGATGTTCAATCAAAAGTGGTTTTTGCTCTGTGCTTGAACGCTCGCGTCCAGCCCTCACCCATGCATCCATGCTGGGATTTTTTTGCTTGGAATAAATCGTGGCAAAGCGTTTATCCGTCAGCATATTGAGCGCTGTCCAGCCCGCATCAAGTCCGACAAAATGCGGTGCAAAAATGACGACAGGCTCCTCTTTAGACAAGGCGCTGCCCGCCAAGCCAGATCCTGATTGGCCCCCTAGAGCAACGATCTGCAATCGCTTATGTAACGTGGCCTGTGGGCTATGCCACAGCCAAAATCGATCTAGCCAACTTTGCATGAAATGCACAAAGACTTCGCGCACATTTTTTTCACGCTCAAGCGCTGTCCAATCTGGAAAGCAGCACTCTAAATTGACGCGCACGGTATGGCGACGGCTCGCCATCAAGGCGTAGAGCGCTAACCCCAAACCTGCTCCCAAGGCACGCAGCACGGGCAGTGGCAAGAATCTAATCATGCACCCACCTGACCTAGCCCACTCTGATTTTGCTTGGGCGCTTTGTATCTTGCATAGCCCCACAGATATTGCATAGGCAACTCGGTAATCACGCCTTCAACCGCCACATTGATTTGCCGCACCACCTCGTCCAAAGTCCCGTCCAGCCCCAGCACCAAGGTGCGAGTAAAAACACGGTAGCCGCAACCAAAGCTTAGGCGCTCGCACCACACCATGACCACAGGGCAGCTATTGGACTGCGCTAGCTTGGCCGCAAGTGTCATGGTGTACGCGGGTTTGCCAAACACACTCGACCATACGCCCATGCCTTCCATCGGCACTTGATCGGGCAATAAACCAATCGCGCCGCCAGATTTGAGCACCCGCAGCGTCTGCCGCACACCGCTCACGTCCGCAGGCACGGTCTCCATGCCAGGGCGCTGTCTGGATGCCTTAACAATCGCATCCAGCGATGCTTGCTTAGCGGGCTTGTACATGACGGTCATCACTTTTTCGTGCGCGTTACAGGCGGACGCAATCGCCTGCCCTGCCACTTCCCAACTACCCAAATGCGGCGTGAGGAAGATGATGCCTTTATTGTTTGATGCTGCTTGCACAAACACTGCATCCAAAGCCGCGCGGTCGTGCCATCGCACGCGCACAGCAGCCCCTAGCCATAAGCGCGGCAGCTCAGTCACCATCATGCCTGCTTGGCAAGCCGCAGCCAGTCTGCCTTGCCAGCCACTCACGCCTGCAAGCCCCGACTGACTTGTATTAGCGAGCAAACGCCGTCTGTAAATACGGGACGCGGCAAACACCATCAGCCCCAACAAGCAACCAAGCCCATGCAAAAGCACAAGCGGCAAAAACGACAGTAATTTAAAAAGCAATTTCAAAATGGATTTAAAATACGGGTGTCGCCGAGTTATTTGAACAACTTGCAAGGCGACGTTAAAAAATATTGCTAAAGCGTTCGCCAAAGCTCAAAGAATTCCTCTTTTGCTGGCAACGCGCCAACTACAGGAGTTCTACCAAATGGCTAACGACTATTTCTTCACCTCGGAATCCGTCTCTGAAGGTCACCCCGATAAAGTGGCCGATCAGATTTCTGACGCAATCCTTGACGCGATTTTTACACAAGACAAATACAGCCGCGTTGCAGCTGAAACGCTGTGCAACACGGGTCTCGTTGTTTTGGCTGGCGAAATCACCACGGGCGCAAATGTGGACTACATCCAAATCGCCCGCGACACCATCAAACGCATTGGCTACGACAACACCGAATACGGCATCGACTACAAAGGCTGTGCGGTCATGGTGTGCTACGACAAGCAATCTCAGGACATCGCGCAAGGCGTGAACGAGGGCTCGGGGCTTGACCTTGACCAAGGCGCAGGCGACCAAGGCCTGATGTTTGGTTATGCCTGCGACGAAACGCCAGACCTGATGCCAGCGGCAATTTACTACGCTCACCGCCTCATGGAGCGCCAAGCGCAACTGCGCAAAGACGGTCGCCTGCCTTGGCTGCGCCCCGATGCGAAATCTCAAGTCACGCTCAAATACGTCGACGGCAAAGTCGATAGCGTGGACACCATCGTCATCTCCACTCAGCACGCACCCGAGATGGAGCACGCTGCGATTCGTGAAGCCGTGATCGAAGAAATCATCAAACCCATCATGCCCAAAGAACTGATGAAGGGCAACGTGAATTACCTGATTAACCCCACAGGTCGATTTGTGATTGGCGGTCCGCAAGGCGATTGCGGACTCACAGGTCGCAAAATCATTGTGGACACCTACGGCGGTGCAGCCCCACACGGCGGCGGTGCGTTCTCTGGCAAAGATCCATCCAAAGTTGACCGCTCGGCAGCGTATGCAGCGCGTTATGTGGCAAAAAACATTGTGGCAGCGGGACTGGCAACCAAGTGCCAGATTCAAGTGAGCTACGCCATCGGTATCGCCAAGCCCACCAGCGTGATGGTGACGACCTTTGGTACAGGCAAAGTGAGCGATGAAAAACTCTCGCAACTGGTGGCTGAGCACTTTGACCTGCGTCCAAAAGGCATCGTGCAAATGCTAGATTTGCTGCGTCCGATCTACCAAAAAACAGCAGCCTACGGCCACTTTGGACGTGATGAGCCTGAGTTCACGTGGGAGCACACGGACAAGGCAGCGGCGCTTAAAGCTTCGGTTTGAGGCTGGCATATCAATCAAACAAAAAGAGCTTCGGCTCCTTTTTGTTTTATGGGTCAAGCCGCAGACC
>JANXRP010000090.1 GCA_025352965.1 Comamonadaceae bacterium | reverse complement strand
TTACCCAACTTTATCTTTACTCGCCTTGCACCCAAAATGCTTCGCATGGATCCTGCGGCTAGGTCATCAATGTGGGACGATGTGCAGCGCGGACGCGTCACCGAAGTCGATGATTTATGCGGCGCTGTGGTCAGGCTCGCCACCAAGCACGGACGCACTGCGCCCGCCAACGCCAAGATGTGCGAACTTATCGCAGGCTTAAAAAAGGACGACCAGTGGACGGGCCGCGAGCTTCGCCGCGTCTTGCGTTAGTCGCGCCATATCCTTGGCTAAAGCCTCAGCCACTTTGATCCCATCCATCGCCGCGCTCATGATGCCGCCCGCGTAGCCTGCGCCTTCGCCTGCTGGAAACAAGCCGCGCGTGTTGATGGACTGATACGCCAAAGGATCCTTCTCTACATGACGGCGAATTCGGATCGGAGAGCTGGTGCGTGTCTCCACTCCTGTGAGTAAGGCATCAAACCTATCGAAGCCTTTAATTTGCTTGCCAAATGCAGGCAATGCCTCTTGAATAGCCGCGATTGCATAGCCTGGCAAGGCTTGCTGGCTTTGGCTTCCCGTCAAGTCTGTGAGCAGCACCCCAGGTTTGTAAGAAGGCTCAACCTCACCTAGTTTTGTACTGATGCGGCCTTTTAAAAAATCCCCCACTAGCTGGGCAGGTGCAAAATAATTTTCACCGCCAAGTTTGTAAGCACCCGACTCTAACTGCCTTTGGAACGCAATACCTGCAAGAGGATTTGCGGCATCCGCACCAAAGTCGGCAGGCTTTATCTCCACCACAATGCCCGCGTTGGCATTCCTCTCATTGCGTGAGTATTGACTCATGCCGTTGGTCACCACGCACCCCACCTCGGAGGTTGCCGCTACGACTGTGCCGCCAGGACACATGCAAAAGCTATACACGCTGCGACCATTTTTGGCGTGATGCACCAGCTTGTAATCCGCTGCACCAACGTGCTCCACAATTTTGTCGGGATGCCCTGCATAAAACTTCGGATCACCAAATCTTGCACGGTCAATTACGCCTTGCGGGTGTTCGATGCGAAAGCCAATCGAAAAAGGTTTGGCTTCAACAAACACACCACGTGCGTGCAGCATCTCAAACGTATCGCGGGCGCTGTGCCCAATCGCCAGCACCACGTGCGAGGTGCTGATCTCTTGCTTCTCGCCCGAGAGCACATCAATCGTCCGCAGGCCACGTAACGTATGGTCTCCCGCAGAGTTATTTTCCAGCACCACATCCTCCACGCGCGTCGAAAAGCGAATCTCGCCGCCAAGGCGTTCAATCTCGCCGCGCAGATATTCCACAACTTTGACTAACCTAAACGTACCGATGTGCGGCTTGCTCACAACCAAAATCTCGTCAGGTGCGCCGCCTTTGACCATCTCTTGCAACACCTTGCGCCCAAGATGATGTGGGTCTTTGACTTGGCTCCACAGCTTGCCATCAGAGAACGTACCCGCCCCGCCTTCGCCAAACTGCACATTGCTCTCTTCCTGCAAAACTTGCTTGCGCCAAAAGCCCCACGTGTCCTTGGTGCGCTCACGCACGGCTTTGCCACGCTCCAGCACCAACGGATTGAGTCCCAGTTGCGCCAAAGTCAGCGCAGCGAACAAACCACAAGGTCCTGTGCCAATCACGACGGGACGCTCAAAACCCGCTCGTGCAGTCAGCGCCTTGGCGTTTTCTTGCGACACCACCCTTTTGTAAGTCATATCCGGCGTGGCTTGCAGGCCATTTAGACTAGCTAGCAGGGCAATATCCACATCGGCTGCAAACGTGATATCGAGCGTATAGATGAAGTGAATGTTCGACTTGCTGCGAGCATCGTAGCCACGGCGATGGACGTGAATGTTTGTGACTTGCTCGTCCGAGAGACGCAAGTACGAGAGCACCTCGGCGCGCAAGTCTTCGGGGGCGTGATCGAGCGGGAGCTTTAAGTCTAGGAGTCGGTAAGCGAGAGCTGTTTTGGAAGTCATCATTTTTTTTGATTCGGTAGCGGCACACTGGTTGTGAATTTTCCTCGTTTCACGCTAAAGAATGCCCGTGCGTTGCGAACATTGACGTCTACTGAAAACAAGCTTTGCGACAGCGCAAGATACGCGGGCATATCCAAGCAATAAATCACAAGCATAAAGTCGGGACCAGGACTCACGCGGTAGCACTGCTGCACAGCAGGCTCATCGCACGCGCGGCGTTCAAACGCATCCAAGCTTTGCGCGTTTTGCACGTCCAGCGTGACCTCCACCAGCGCCGTGAGGCCATAGCCCGTGATGGGCGCGAGCTTATCGGCGTTCAAAATTGCAACCTCACGCTCGATATACCCTGCGTCCCGCAAACGTTTAACACGCCTGAGACAAGTCGGCGGCGAGATATGAACACGGCTTGCTAAATCTTGATTTGAAATAGCGCTGCTCTTTTGCAACTCCTGCAAAATACGCACGTCAAACTCATCTAAATCATTCATATTTTATAAATTTATGAAATAAATATAGATTATCTATATTTTTAGAAATTAAATTTCAATTTTTAGTAAATTTAGACTGATTATTATTTTCTGAATTGCTTACTATCGCAAGCATTCATATCCCTAGGAGCAGCTTATGTGCGGCATCGTCGGCGCTATCAGTACAAAAAACATCGTTCCTGTTTTAATTGAGGGATTGAAGCGCCTCGAATACCGTGGTTACGACTCGTGCGGTGTCGCTATCCACACGGGCAAGGGGCTGGAACGTGCCCGCAGCACCTCCCGAGTGGCAGAGCTTGAAGCGCAAGGCGGCTTGGATGCGCACATGGGCATTGCGCACACACGGTGGGCCACGCACGGCGTACCTGCAGTGCATAACGCGCACCCGCATTTCAG
>JANXRP010000065.1 GCA_025352965.1 Comamonadaceae bacterium | reverse complement strand
ACTGCGTTTGCTAACTCTTCTTCGTTGACACCGCTGCGCATCAAGCGGTTGAGTAAATCTGCGGCAGACTCCAAGAGCGGATGGTTATACATGTCATCTAAGGCTCGCTCCAATTCTTCGTCACGGAACAAAGTTTTCATTTGTTCGCCAGCATAGTGTTTGAGTCGCTCGTAGCTGCGTCTGCGCGGGCTGCTAGGGCGACCCAAACCGCCTCCCACAGCTTTATCTAGGCTCACCGCCATGGTTAGCCCTTTTGCTACTAACTGATGGTGTGTCTCTAGTCTTGGCATGGCAGGTGTATCTGGCAGACATTCAGCACCGCGCAAGACTTTGTATTGCGATTCGGTGACGGCGTGTCCATCCTCGCCAATCCAGGTCAGATGATCGTTACCTTCGGGGGATTTGACATAAACGAGTGCGCCCTTATCCTGAATGTTTGCATCCGCTTGTTTTGCTGAGTACACCACGGGTGGTAGTGACTCCACTGCCTTGGCAAGCTCGGGGTTGTCCAAGGTTGCTTGCTTCCAGATTTGCCAAGCATAAGACGCCAAATCAACCTCGTCGTCGTGGTCGTCTAAAACACCTTGCTGCTCGGTGTAGAGATTGCGTAAGGTTTGTTGCTCTTGCAGGGCGGCATCGCCTTCAAAAAACTCTTCGTCAGTACCAACGACTTCAGCGTTTTCAGCTAAGCGTTGACGGATACGAGAGCGCAATTGAATGAGCTGCTCGACACCATCTGCTGGTAAGAATGAATAGCAAAAAATTTCTTCGGCACGTTGACCAATACGATCAACACGGCCTGCACGTTGAATCAAGCGAATAATTGCCCAAGGCAAGTCAAAGTTCACTACAACGTTGCTGTCTTGCAGGTTTTGCCCTTCCGATAAAACATCGGTACAAATGAGTACACGAACCTCATCTTGTTTGCCCACTGTTTTGCCGTTGGACTTGGGGGAAAAGCGACAAGCCAAGCTGTAGGGGTCGCTGCTTGCACCTGTAGCAACAGCCACATGCGATACGCCAGCGTGCTTGAGGGCGCGCTCCAAATAGCGCGCAGTGTCGGCAAACTGCGTAAAGACGAGCACCTTGTTTTTACCGTGGGTTTGCGTAATTAAGTTTTGCAGTGCAAGGAGCTTGTTGTCTTTGGCAGCATCCCAAGCGCCTTGCGTCTGCACGAGTGCCTTGAGCCGTGCTGTGTCTTCTGCTAAATCGGCTGCCAACGCTGACTTAAAAAGGTTAGGGCGAATCCATTTAAAACGCTTTTTGAACTCGGTTGCATATTGCGCATATACCGCTTTGGCACGGGTCATGTCCCCCAAGTTGGCACCCGCCTCTGTGGCATCTGCCACCATGCCATCCAGCAAATCTTCTGGTTCACCTTCTATGCCATCCGCATCTTCGTCAATTCTTTCGATATCAAGCAAACCCGCATCGAGCACTCCCACAGGTAGATCAAGCTGGTGCTCGATGGCGTAGAGATAAATTTCGTTGCGCAAGATGTGCCTGTCCATTGACTGCAAGAACGAAAAGCCGCTGGACTCTAGGCGTTTGAACAAATTAGTGCGGCAAAACCCCATGAGGCGCTTGCCCGCACGACTCAGGTTTTCAATTAATTTACGTTCTGCGGGGGAAGCATTTTTTTCTTGAGTCGGGTCGATATAAAGCCCTAGCCCATAACGCGGGACATGCAGCGCATTGATGTCATCCACCACAGCGGGTGAATACAGCTGCGCGTAGCGATCTGTAGCATCTTGATCGTTGACTGCAAACTCAAGTGATACGGGCTTGCGCGTTGGAAAGTAGCGCTGTTCACCGTCTGCGCCTGCAATAAAGCGGCGCCCCTTGTTGTCCGCTTGCGTGTAATGCTGAATGATGAAGCTGCGTGTACGGCGCACCATGTAGAGGCGAATAAGCTCGCGCCAATCGTCAAACTCTTCACTCTTTTCAATGGCCAATATAGAGTTCACACGGCACTGGTGTTTGCGTTCAAACTCTGCCTCGCCCATACCCAGTTTGCGCATGTGGTGTTCTGGGCGAATACCGATGTTTGTTTTTTCGTCAATAAACAAGCGCAGTTGCGAGGACAAATCTGTTTTGGATTTGTTGTACGGTGTGGCAGTCAGCAAAATGACTTTGGAGTCATTGCTCTTGATGTAGTCAGCAATGACCTTGTAGCGTTTGCCCTCGCGGTTACGTAGGTTGTGGCTTTCATCGATTAGCACCAACTTGTAGGTTTTCAAATCAGGCAGTTTTTTAGTCACTTGCGACACAGGCAAAACGCTACCTCGCAAGCCATATTTCGTGCGATAGCCTTCCCACATAGGCTCTAAATTTTTTGGACAAATGATGAGAGTTTCAAATCCAAAATCATCTTCAAACATTCGCGCCAAAGCTGTAGCCATCATGGTTTTACCAAGTCCCACTACATCGCCAATGAGCACACCACCACGTTTTTGTAAGTGACGCGCCGCAATCTTCACGGCGCTTTTTTGAAACTCGAATAGCTCGCTTTCAAAACGGGCTGGCAATCTGAATTGACTCAGGCCAGCACGCGCTTCGGTACTGAGGTGGTAGGCCATGTTGAGATAGATGTGGTACGGCGGGATGGGTTCCTCGCGAGCCCAGCTGGTCTCGATGATGGTGGCTAAATCTGTCGAAACATCTAGCGCCCAACGTTCTTGCCAACGTGACTCAAACCATGCAGACAATTTTTCTGTGCCAAGATGATCGAGCACATCAACATTGAGTTCGCCGTTTTTAGTGAGGCCTGACAAAGTGAGATTGCTACTACCAACAAAGCCCGTGATCGGGTTGTTGGCGTCATCTCGAAACAGTAAATAAAGTTTGGCGTGTAGTGGGTACGGTAAAAAGAGTTTGACAACGACTTGTTTAGTGCGAAGTTGCTGAGCAAATCGACGCAAACCCGCTTCATCTTTGCCTGTGGGAATGCCCAGCGTGATTTGCTCGCGCAGGTGAGCTGCAAATTGATGTTTAAGTCTTGTCGCTGTCGCGTTGTCTAGCGTTTCTATCTCTGGTAGTTGACGATATAACTCTCGAATATCTTCGCTGGGTGGTCGCTGCATGCCAACTAATACGCGGCATTGCTGCCCAAGGTCTGGATTCCATGCTTGAATTAAATCGTCAATAGATTGCCAGCCGCGCAGATTGAGATAGCCGACACAAAAATCAGCACGTTTGGATACCTGCAGCGTCGCGCGCAAGGCGACGAGTAAATCGTTCTCAATGTTGTCAAAAATGCGGGACATAGACTGTTCAGCGTTGCTCTTACATCTTCACTCCGCTGTTTTTAATAA
>JANXRP010000055.1 GCA_025352965.1 Comamonadaceae bacterium | reverse complement strand
ATATTAAAGGAGTCTCTCATGGGTGCTATTTTTCAATCTTTAGGGCGCACGGTTCTCGCTGGCGTTGCTCTACTCGTGCTATTAATCGTATTAGCAGGCACAGCCAATATGGGTTCCCACGCTTGGGGTGCGTTTGTGATGCGTTGGCTGCACGTGGTTTGTGGTGTGATGTGGATTGGCCTTTTGTGGTATTTCAACTTCGTACAGATCCCGTCCATGCCAAAGATTCCTGATGAGCAAAAACCTGCCATTAGCAAAGTCATCGCACCAACCGCGCTGTTTTGGTTTCGTTGGGCTGCTTTGGCAACTGTGGTAACAGGTCTGTTGGTCGCCTTAATGAACGGCTATTTAGGCGCTGCCCTCATGCTTGCACGTCCGTTTACCGCTATCGGCATCGGCATGTGGCTCGCGCTTGTGATGGCATTCAATGTTTGGTTCATCATTTGGCCCAATCAAAAGAAGGCTCTCGGCATTGTCACTGTTGAAGCCGCTGAAAAAGCCAAAGCCGCGCGTCTGGCAATGCTGACTTCACGCGCTAACACTATGCTTTCTATTCCTATGCTCTTTTGCATGGTTGCACAGCAAAATGGTGGGCTGTAAGCGTTAAGCACTGCCGCCAAATCAAAAAAGCCGCTTCGATGAAGCGGCTTTTTTATTGCACATTCACCTGCCGCACGCCTTTGGCAAGATGTACAGACAACACTTGACCCGCACCTAGGGCTTTAGCGTCCATAACGACATCTCCTGCCTCGTCACTCACCCACGCAAAGCCACGATCCAGCACTTTTTGCGGATGCAGCAAGCCAAGGCGTGTTTGGCATTGCGCGAGGGTGTGCTGCTGTTTTTGCATCTGTGTTTGAACCACTGACTGCAGCTGATGGCAAAACTGAGTGAGTCGATCCGCTTGTCTGTGCAGCTGGTCCCTAGGCTGCATGAGCCTTCTCGTCGCCATATCCAGCATTTGTCCTCTTCGCTCCAAGCCTTGCCGTATGGCGCTTTGCAGACTGTCTGCCTGTAAAGCTAATCTAGATAAGGCCTGCGAGGCAGGTGCTGCGCATAACTCCGCCGCAGCAGTGGGCGTTGGTGCACGCAGATCAGCAACAAAATCGGCAATTGAAAAATCGGTTTCATGCCCAACGCCGCAGACTACAGGTACCGGGCTTTGTGCAATCGTATAGGCAAGTTGTTCATCATTAAACGCCCACAAATCCTCAAACGAGCCACCGCCACGCACCAAGAGAATCACGTCAATCGTGACTTTGCCCTTGTCAATGAGTTCATACAAACTTTGCAGTGCTAGGACGAGCTGCGCGGGCGCATCCACTCCCTGCACCAGCGCGGGTGCAAGCACCACAGGGGTATGCGGTACGCGACGCTGGAGTGCCGTCATCACGTCGCTCCAAGCCGCTGCACCGCTAGAGGTAACCACGCCAATGCCGCGAGGATAGGGGCTTAGCGGACGTTTACGCTCGAGGTCAAACAAACCAGCGGTGTCTAACTTAGCCTTCAATCGTATAAAGGCTTCCATCAATGTCCCTTGCCCTACACGGCTCATGGACTCGGCCACCAATTGCAATTCGCCGCGTTGCTCGTAAACGCCAAGCCGGCCCATCACTTCGACTTGCTGCCCGTCCGCAGGATTGAAATTGAGATTAACGGCTGCGCGTTTAAACATCGCTGTGCGCAACTGTCCCTCCGCATCTTTAAGCGTGAAGTAACAATGTCCACTCGCGGCACGTGTAAAGCCCGATATCTCACCGCGCACGGTAACAGGATTGAACCTAGCTTGCAACTGATCGCTAATGGCTAAACACAGCGCGCCCACACGCCAAGCTTGGCGCTGCATAGGAGGATGAGTGTCGTGCGAGAATTGGAGATTAGTCATTTAGTGCATATTTTTACGGAGAGAACCTTTGCTATCTATTCTTCAAGCTGCGGGCTGGCCGATTTGGCCCTTAGTCATGTGTTCAATTGTCGCATTGGCGCTCATCATCGAGCGATTTTTGTTTTTACGCAGCAAACGCATTAACCCAGTCAAATTGCTAGACGAAGCCATGAGCATCTCGCGCCCTAATTTACCCTCTAGCGAGACCATCAAACACATGGAGAGCAGTTCCATTTTGGGCGGCGTACTCGCTTCGGGCCTGCGCTCGCTGCTTGCACAGCCGCGCCCTAATCCAGAGGGCCTGCGAAGTGCCATGGAAGTAGCAGGTCGTCATGCCACTCAGCAATTAGAGAAATATCTCTCTGCCCTTGCCACGATTGCCTCTGTTGCGCCGCTTCTCGGCTTGCTGGGCACGGTCATTGGCATGATTGAAATTTTTGGTAGTCAAACAGGTTCAGGCGCATCAGGCACAAACCCAGCTATGTTGGCACACGGTATTTCGGTTGCACTCTACAACACAGCTTTTGGTTTGATGGTCGCGATCCCAAGTCTGATTTTTTGGCGTTATTTCAGAGCCAAAGTCGATGAGTTGGAACTAACACTTGAGCAAGCTGCCGAGCGTTTTTATCAACATCTCAAAGTGCATTGCCGCCCCGAATAACGCCAAGCTGAATGCTGCGAACACACTCCCATGAAATTCTCTAAACGCAAAGTCGAACAACCCGAAATCAATCTGATTCCGTTTATTGACGTGCTGCTCGTGGTGCTGATCTTTTTGATGCTATCAACCACTTACAGCAAATTCACCGAGCTTCAAGTCAAACTGCCTGCCGCTGACACTGAACAGTCCAAGGACTATCCCAAAGAGATCATCGTTGCTGTTGGCAGCGATGGACGCTATGCGGTAGGCAAGCAAGCTGTTGATGGCAAAGGTGTGCAGCCTGTGGCAGCACTTTTGCGCGAAGCCGCAGGCGGAGCAAAAAACACCGTTGTCGTCATCAGCGCCGATGCGCTAGCCAGTCACCAATCCGTGATTACGGTGATGGAAGCAGCGCGGCTTGCAGGACTGTCACAAATCACTTTTGCTGCGCAGCAAAGCCAATAATGCACTATGCCACCACGTCACTGGCTTAGCCGCTCTCACCCATTTACCATACTGCTACGCCCTGTTGCTTGGGTCTTTGGTCGCTTGCGTGCGCTACGTGAGCGACTCTACGATTTCCACATTTTTAAAGCTCACAAACTCCCTGTGCCTGTCGTTGTGGTCGGTAATGTTGTGGCTGGCGGCGTTGGCAAAACACCACTGGTTATGGAGCTCGTGCAGCGCTTGCTGCACATGGGCTACCAGCCTGGCGTGGTCTCACGCGGCTATGGACGGAAAAGTAAAACATGCCAAGTGGTCACAAACCACAGCACGACCGCCGAAGTCGGTGACGAGCCGCTCTTGATCGCGCGAATCTGTCAAGTTCCTGTGGCGGTGGCGTCTAACCGAGTACAAGCTGCCAAAGCACTGTTGACAGCGCACCCCGAATGCAACGTACTGATCAGTGACGATGGACTGCAACACCTTGCACTCGGCCGTGATATTGAAATCGTGCTTTTTGATGAACGCGGTGCGGGCAATAACTGGCTGCTACCCGCAGGGCCACTGCGTGAACCTTGGCCACGCAAACCGCGCTGCCGAGCGCATTTGGTGCTAAACGATGTGACGAGAAGTCTTGCCAGCTATGCCTTGGACGAGAGTGGGCAACAATACGCACTATCCACATTAGCAGACCAAACGCTCCATGCGCTTGCGGGAATTGCTAAGCCAGATGCATTTTTTCAGATGCTGAGGGATCAGGGCTTGCTGCTCGTCTCCACCAGCGCATACCCAGATCACGAAGATTTTGCAAAATCAAATATGACTCATAAACTGGCTGCCAGCCCAAGCGCCATATGGCTTTGCACAGAGAAAGATGCCATTAAACTCTGGCCCCGCTATCCTGAGCACGCTCATCGTATCTTGGCCGTGCCACTTGTTCTTGAGTTAGATGCGACCTTTTTATCGGTATTCGATGTGACCATCCAGTCGCTCATGCAACAATCAAAAACTTTGTAGGAAATCGTTATGGATGCCAAATTACTCAGCCTGCTGGTATGCCCAGTTACCAAAGGACCGCTACGCTTTAATGCTGAAACTCAAGAGCTGGTCAGCCGTAGCGCACGCCTCGCCTACCCCGTGCGGGATGGCATTCCTGTGATGCTAGAGAGCGAAGCACGGGTCCTCACAGAAGTTGAAATAGAAGAGAAGCGTTAACGTGACAGCTTCTTTCACCGTCCTCATTCCCGCGCGCCTGGCTTCTACGCGCCTACCCAACAAGCCACTGGCTGATATTGCAGGCATTCCTATGATTGTGCGTGTGGCGCGTCAAGCTGCACGATCAAACGCCGTGCAAATTGTCGTTGCCACCGATAGCGCAGACGTTGCGGCAGCCTGTAACGCGCATCAAACGCTAGTTGTCATGACGCGTGCCGATCACCCTTCTGGCAGCGACCGCCTAGCCGAAGCCTGCGCTAAGCTTGGTCTGGCCGACGATGCCATTGTGGTCAACGTACAAGGCGACGAGCCGCTGATTGACCCTGCGCTCATTAATGCCGTCGCTCAAAAGTTGATTGATAGACCCGACTGTGCCATGAGTACCGCTGCACACGCCATCACTGACCCGCTTGAGTGGAACAACCCGAATATCGTCAAAGTGGTGTTGGACGCCAAAAATACAGCGCTCTATTTCAGTCGAAGTCTGATTCCCTATGACCGTGATAAAACCTCTGGTGATTTGCCGCTGCGTCACATCGGTATATATGGCTATCGGGTTGGCTTCTTAAAACGCTTTCCTCTGTTGTCCTTGGCCCCTATTGAAAAATTAGAAGCACTAGAGCAACTGCGAGCACTTTGGCATGGCGAACGCATTGCCGTGCACGTGAGTTCAGTCGCAGCGGGCATTGGTGTCGATACCCCCGAAGATTTGGCTCGTGTCAGAGAAGTGTTGGCATCCCATGCTATGCTTAAAAGTTAATGCAATCCAATTGAAGCTCTTAGAAAGACTTGTTCCATGAAATTGATTCTGCTTGGCGCACCTGGCGCTGGTAAAGGCACGCAAGCCACCTTCATTTGCCAAAAGTACGGCATCCCGCAAATATCGACTGGCGATATGCTGCGTGCCGCCGTCAAAGCGGGCACAGCTATGGGCTTGGCTGCCAAGAAAGTCATGGACTCGGGGGCGCTGGTCAGCGACGACATCATCATTGGCTTAGTCAAAGAACGTATCGCACAAGATGATTGCAAACAAGGTTTCTTGTTCGATGGCTTCCCGCGCACTATTGCGCAAGCGGAGGCTATGAAAACTGCTGGCGTGAAGCTGGACTATGTACTTGAAATTGACGTACCGTTTGATGCCATCATTAAGCGTATGAGCGGTCGCCGCAGCCATACCGCCAGTGGCCGCACCTACCACGTCAAGTTCAACCCTCCAAAAGTAGAAGGGATTGACGACATCACAGGCGAGCCGCTTATTCAGCGCGAAGACGACAAACCAGCCACGGTACAAAACCGCTTAGATGTGTATGCCGCGCAAACTCGCCCGCTCGTCGAGTACTACGGCAACTGGGCAAAACAAGACGCGGTCAATGCGCCGAAATACCGCGCCATTAGCGGTATGGGCAGCGTCGATGAAATTACACAGCGAGCGATGGCAGCGCTAGGTTAAATGGTCACGATGTATGCATCATGGATGCATACAGACACACGGCAGCAGCAGCGGCCACGTTGAGCGATTCTTGTCCCATTTGAGCAATATTGACTCTCTCGCAGGCCTTATCCAGTAAGGCCTGCGAGACACCTTGTCCTTCGTGACCCATCACCCATGCACAAGGGTTTGGAATTTTCTTAGCCGCTTGCAATTCGTGAAGCAACGCGCCACCATGCACGTCCGTGGCGAGTATGGGTACATCCAAATCGACATCCGCCACATCCAAACCTTCGACAATATGCAAAGAAAAATGCGCGCCCATCGCGGCCCTTAGCACCTTGGGCGACCACAGTCGCGCCGTGCCTTGTAAGGCTAATACCTGCGTCACGCCAAATGCAGCAGCGCTGCGCAGTATGGATCCGACATTGCCTGCGTCTTGCACACGATCTAGCACAAGGGTATGTGCCATCTTGTGAATATGGCTGATTTGCTCTGGTAGAGAGAGCACAAAACCTACGCCACCGCTAGAAGGCAAGCCACTGATGTGTTCAAACAGGGCATCTGGCAGAACAATGACTTCGCACAATGCCTCTACAAGCGCCAACCAGTGCGGCTTAGCAGACAGGGACAGCACCGCTTTTTGCAATTGCATACCTGGCATAGAAGGTGCTTTTAAATACGCATCACACAGATGCTCTCCTTCCAACCACACCTGTCCCACCTCTTTGTAACTGTCGCTTGTTTGCGCCAAGCGCTTAAGCGCTTTGACTTGTGGGTTGTCACGTGAGGTGATAGTTTGGCTTGTCATCGCACGTGACTCACACATCTGCTTGAAACTTGCCAGACGGTAGTGCATACGCCCGCACAGGTGCAAAACTGCGCCTGTGCAGCGGTGTAGCACCGTGCAGTCTTAGCGCCGTAATGTGTTGCGCTGTGCCATAGCCTTTGTGCTGCGCAAAGCCAAAGTCAGGGTAGTCACGATCAACATTTTCGCACCAACGATCGCGCGTAACTTTAGCCAAAATCGATGCCGCAGAAATGGATTGAACTAATGCATCACCACCCACAATCGCTTCGGCCAACATAGGTAGCACGGGAACCCGGTTGCCATCGATCAAAACGCGAACGGGCGGCAAACGTAAGCCCATCACGGCGCGTTGCATCGCCAACATGGTGGCTTGCAAAATATTAAGGCGATCAATCTCTTCAACGGACGCTTCGGCCACTGAGACACACAGTGCCTTCGCCATGATTTCATCAAATAACTGCACCCGTCTTCGCGCTGTTAATTTTTTGGAATCATCTAAACCTTTAATCGGATGGAGGTCATTCAGAATCACCGCAGCGGCAACGACTGGACCTGCCAATGGGCCACGTCCTGCTTCATCGACGCCAGCAACCAAGCCTGGTTTGTCCCACACCAAGGTAGGCTGTACGGCCAATAGGGGTAAATCTTTGCGCTTCATCTGGCTAACACCTCGGCAATATCCTTCGCCGCTAAATACGGCGTATCGCGTAGCAATTCTTGGTGCAAATGAGTGAATCTCTCAGCAACCTTTGCGCAAGCCGCAGGACGATCCAACCAGGCCAAAACACTTCTAGACAACGCTTGCGGGCTCGCTGCGCCTTGCAAAAACTCAGGCACCACAAAATCTGAGCACAAGATATTGGGCAAACCCACCCACGCTTGGTAACGTTTCTTACGCATCAAAAACCAACTAATTGGATTCATTTTGTAGGCAATCACCATCGGACGCTTAAATAATGCAGCCTCAAGCGTTGCCGTCCCGCTGGCAACCAAGGACACGTCACAAGCGGCTAGGGCCAAGTGAGATTGGCCTTGTAGCACATGCACGCGTTCAAGTTGCTTTGATGCCAGCCTACTAGAGAGTTGTATTTCAATTTGTGCACGTAACAGCGGCACTGCTGGCAATAGCACTTTGATATGAGGACGCGCGTGCATCAGCAACTTAATCGTCTGTACAAACGTCTCGCCAATATATTGAATTTCAGATGCACGGCTACCTGGCAGCACGGCAACGACGGCATCCTCGTGTGCCAGGCCTAATGCACCCCGAGCCGCATTCCGATTGGGCTCTAGCGGTATCACACTGGCTAGTGGGTGTCCCACATAACTAGCCGAAATGCCGTGCTTGGCGTATAACGCAGGCTCAAACGGGAAAATGCACAGCACATGGTCAACACTTTCTTTGATTTTGTGAATACGCTCGCCACGCCAAGCCCAAATAGAGGGGCTCACAAATTGAATGGTTTTGATGCCCTTTGCACGTAGGTCACGAGCCAAGTCGAGATTGAAATCGGGTGCATCCACGCCAATAAATACGGCGGGCGGATCTTGCAATAAGCGTTCTTTCAGTTGTCGGCGAATACCCACAATCTCGCGGTAATGCCGCAGCACCTCGACATAGCCGCGCACAGCCAGCTTATCGCTGCTCCACCATGCATGAAAGCCGCGCTGAGCCATCCGCACACCACCAATCCCAAAAGTTTGCAAGTCAGACCATTGCTCTTTCAGGCCATCTAGTAAAAGTCCTGCGAGTAAGTCGCCAGAGGTCTCGCCAGCCACAAGCGCAATTTTCATGGCGCGATCTTCATTGTTTATCTGACAATGCCGCGATTAGCAGGGCAGCTACGCAGGAAATCAACAAGCATGGCCACGTCACCAGCCGCAGATGGCGTAGCCACCTTCAAAGTATCAATTTGCTCGCAGGCCACCTCTAAACTTAGTTCGCTACGGTACAAAAGCTTATGCATGGCTTTCACGGCCGCGACACGCTCAGGCGTAAAACCACGGCGGCGCAAGCCTTCGAAATTCATAGAGCGAGCGGCGGCAGGCTGACCTTGACACATGACATAGGGTGGCAGATCAGCAAACAGCAAGGAGCACATGGCAGTCATACTGTGCGCACCTAAGCGTACAAATTGGTGCACCACCGTAAAGGCACCAAAAATCACCCAATCGCCCACTTCAACGTGACCCGCAATCTGCGAGTTATTGGCAAAGATAGTGTTGTTGCCAACCGTGCAGTCATGCGCGACATGCACATAAGCCATGATCCAGTTGTCATTGCCAATGACCGTTTTGCCAATGCCATTGGAGAGTGGATTTTGCTCGGATGTAGCTGTTCCTAGATTGAGTGTACAAAATTCTCGAATGACGTTGCGGTCGCCAATAACGAGCTCCGAGTCCTCACCAGCATATTTTTTATCTTGTGGAATAGCACCAATCGAATTAAATTGAAAAATACGGTTGTCCGCACCAATGGTCGTGTGGCCTTCAATTACGCAATGTGCACCTATGCTAGAACCCTTGCCAATCTTGACCTGAGGGCCAATGACACTGTATGGACCTACGCTGACACTACCGTCTAACTGCGCTTTGGGGTCGATAATGGCGGTTGGATGAATCAAATTCTTCGTCATATTTTTATTCAGAAATACGGCGCATGGTGCACATCAGATTGGCCTCTACGACCAATTCATCTTTCACAAAACCTTTGGCAATGAATTTAAAAATGCCTGCCTTCATGCGATCAAGCGTCACATCCAAAATAAGCTGATCGCCAGGTTCGACAGGTTTTTTAAACCGAGCACCATCAATGCCTGCGAAGTAATACACGGTCTTGTCATCGATCTCATGCCCTACAGACTCAACCGTCAAAATGGCGGCGGCCTGAGCTAAAGCTTCCAACATCAGCACTCCAGGCATGACAGGGCGATTGGGGAAATGCCCTAAAAAAAACTGCTCGTTAATCGAGACATTTTTAATCGCAACAATTCGCTTGCCTTTATCTAATTCAAGCACGCGGTCAACCAACAAGATGGGATAGCGGTGTGGTAATTTTTTAAGTATTTGATGGATGTCCATTTGCATCATGTTTTGCGCCTTCTAAGTTTTTATTTGATACTGTTCGAGCTGACGAATACGTTCACGCAGGCCGTGCAATTGCTTAAGTGTCACTGCATTCTTTTCCCACGCAGCATTGTCATCGAGTGGGAAAATACCTGTGTAATTTCCGGCCTTTTGAATAGAGCGCGTGACCACACTGGCTGCTGAAATATGAACATGATCGGCCAGCGTTAAATGCCCCAGCACCACGGCACCGCCGCCCACAGTGCAATGTGCACCAATCGAAGCGCTCCCAGCCACACCCACACATCCAGCCATAGCGGTGTGCTTACCAATGCGCACGTTATGACCAATTTGAATGAGGTTATCCAATTTCACCCCATCTTCAATCACGGTGTCTTCTAACGCACCGCGGTCGATACAGGTGTTCGCACCAATTTCAACGTTATTGCCAATTTGCACACCACCCAATTGCTCAATCTTGCTCCATTCTCCCGTTGTCTTATTGGATGCAAAGCCAAAACCATCAGCACCGATCACCACGCCACTATGAATGATGCAATCACTACCAAGCTTGCAATCGACTCCAACTGTTACACGCGAGTTGAGCACAGTTCTAGCACCGATCACAGCACCATCCTCCACCACGCAAAGCGCACCGATGATGGCATCTGGTGCAACCTGAGCAGATGGAGAAACAACGGCTGTAGGATGTACGCAGTGTGTACTGACCTGTCGGTCTGAATTCTGCCTATGCCTCCACCACTGCGTGAGCCGTGCATAGTACAAATAAGGATCATCGGTCAAGATAGTGGCGCCTTGAAAACCCTTATCCCGTGCGATCAACCAGTCAACGCGCTTCGCAATGACGCAACCCGCTCGGCTCTGCGCAAATTGACTCGCATATTTAGTGGCGCTTAAAAAAGAAACGTCACTAGAAGTAGCTCTCTCTAGTGACGCAATCGCAGTTATGCGACTTTGGGGTGAACCTACTAGTTCACCTCCCAAATCAGCAACGATCTGGGCAATCGTGACATCAA
>JANXRP010000032.1 GCA_025352965.1 Comamonadaceae bacterium | reverse complement strand
AAGAAGTATCTACCCGCAGCTCGCAAGGTAGGATTGACTATTCCTGATGATCAAAAATAACACTCCCAACACCTCTTGGCTCAGTCGAATGCTTGAAAAGCTCAAACACGCCAAAGGCATCATCGTCGCCGTTGCAGGCGGTGGCGCGGTACTCAGTGGCTTAGTTGGTTACTACACCACGTACCAAACCGTGGCGGGTAGTGCGTCTTCATCTACGGCAGCGCCGATGGCAGCTACCAAAGCAAACATTGATTCGCTCTCAATCATTGTTCTTCCTTTCACAAATCAAACAGGTGACGTGCAAAAAGGCTATATCGCCGATGCGTTAACGACCAGCATTACTGCCGATTTATCTCGCATCCGCGATGCATTTGTGGTCTCTACAACGACAGCAGTTGCATATAAAGATAAAGCAGTCACAGCACAACAAATTGGCAAAGAAGTAGGCGCACGTTTTGCCCTGCAAGGCAGTGTTTTAACCAGCGGCGACAAGGTGCGCATTACCGCTCAGCTTGCCGATACGCAAACTGGGGCACAACTTTGGAGTGAAACTTTCGATGGCGAGCTGACCAACTTGTTTGCCTTGCAAGACCAAGTCACAGTAAAGATTGGCAACAGTATTGGCAGAGAGATGGTGATTGTGGCTGCGCGGGATAGCGTCAAACGTGTTACCAGTCCTGAAGTTACTGACCTTGTCATGCGCGCCCGAGCACTTGCCTTGAAACCATTGACCTTAGAGACATTCCAGCAGATAGAGGATTTGTTGCGTCAGGTGATTGCACGCGATCCAAACAATAGCGCCGCGCAAGCAAGGCTTGCCGCCACATTGGTGAATGCAGGAACCAATTTTTCTACGCAAATAAAACCTGATGTCAAATTAAAAATGTTTCAAGAGGCAAGGCAATTGGCACTCAAAGTTGAAGCAGTTGACCCAAACAACCCGTTCATTTATCCGCTATTGACTTTGACTAGCTTGGAGCTCAATGATATTGAAGGTGCTAAACGCGCAGCGATGAGAGGTCTTGAGTCAGACCCCAAAAACCCCACTTTCTACAACAGTGTCGCCATCGTTTATTTGCGCGAAGGCAATCCTAAGGTGGCGGCTGAGTACTTAACCAAGGGTATTAGCTTGGATCCTAAAAATCCACCCATCATCATGTTGCACACCTTGGGTTGCTCCTATTTTTATTTGGGTAATGATGCAACGGCCATTGAATGGTTATCTAAAGCAATAGCGAAAAGTCCAAAATTTCCTGCGCCACGCGCTGTGCTGGCGGTTGCCTACGCGCGAAAAGGTGACATAGAAAAAGCAAAAGCTACGGCGACTGAGCTACTGGCGATTAACCCAGAATTCAAAATGTCACTCTTGCAGCAGCGCACGATAGCGCCTAAATACTGGGACAGTAAAACCCTGCAATTAGCCAGACAAGCTGGCCTACCTGATTAGGCCTCAAAACCCTGCAATCACGCCATCGCTACGCGGATCGGCAGCGCCAAGGTACAAACCATTTGCCTCGCGCACAATCGCGCCCGCGTGTCCCATGGTGTCGCTGTAATCTTCTAGCACCTCTACGTCGTGACCCGCATCTCGCAAGGCTTGCAGAGCTTTTTGATCTGTTCGATTTTCAAATTTCAACGTGGTCGATTCTTGCCCCCACGTTTTGCCAAGCAACCAACGCGGTGCAGATACCGCTGCTTGCAGCGTTTGCCCAAACATGGCGTAGCGGCTAAACACAGCCGACTGACTTTGCGGTTGTCCATCGCCGCCCATATTGCCATACACCATGGTTCGGCCATCGTCAAATCGAGCCAGCGCGGGGTTTAAGGTATGGAATGGTTTTTTGTTGGGCGCAAGCGCAATGTGTGACGTGGGGTCAAGCAAAAAGCTCGATCCACGGTTTTGCCAGCCCACGCCTGTATCCGATAGCACCACGCCTGATCCAAATTCCCAATACACGCTTTGGATGTAGCTGACCATGCGACCCGCGCTGTCCGCCGTGCCCATCCAAATGGTGTCGCCGTGAATGGTTTTTTCTGGCCAAGGAAGGGCGCGTTTCATATCAACGGCATTCGCACATTGGTCGATGAAGGCATCCGTCAAAAACTGCTCAGGACTCACACCGCGCTCACTCATGGTCGCTGGATCGGCCACATGGCGGTTGCGCACTTTGAATGCTTGCTTGGTGGCTTCGACGATGGCGTGTAGATACTCGAATCCTTCAGCTTCGTGGATGTTGTGACGAATGCGTAACTTGTCGAAGATCGCCAAAATCATCAAAGATGCAAGCCCTTGTGTGGGCGGCGTCATGTTGTAGAGCGTTGCGCCACCATTCGATGTTGTCACCCGAACCGACAGCGGTTTCACGCTTTGCGCACGGTGTGCGTGAAAGTCTGCAAGGCGCAATGGCGAGCCCAGTCGCTCAAGCTGGGTGGCGTTCGATACAGCAATATCCCCACGATAGAAGTCGTCCAAACCCTTATCAGATAGGGCTTGCAGCGTATTGCCCAGTGCCGAGTAGGTGCGAAGCGTATTGACTTCTGGTATCGCTGTTCCGTTTAAAAACTGCGTCGCAAATCCGGGTTGATTCCCTAGCTCTGACAAAAATTTGAGTGTGAAGTTGACTTGGCTTTGCGTCACTGGTGCGCCATTTTTTGCGTAATGAATGGCATCTGCCAGCAAGCGCGAAACAGGCAATTTGCCACCCATGCGCGTGCTGTGCACCAGCGCCTCTTGCCAGCCCGAAATCGCACCTGCAACATTATTGGCAGCGAGTGGTCCACGGCCTGGAATCACCGTGCCTGTGACGCCTTGGCTGCGATACCAATCAATCGATGCCAATCCTGCGGCGCGTCCGCAAGCGTCAATCGCAACAGGCTCTTTTCCAGGCTCAGAGATGATCCAAAAGCCGTCGCCGCCAATCGAGTTCATGTGCGGATAGACCACCGCAATGGTAGAAGCAGCGGCGACCATCGCCTCGATGGCGTTACCACCTTCACGCAACACAGAAGCGGCAGCAGAGGTTGCCAAATGATGCGGCGCTGTGACCATGCCGCGTGGGGAAGTGAGTGTTTGACGCATCAGAATTTCTCCGCTATCGCACTTAATGCTTTTGAATATGCCTCCATCGGCACGCGCACAATGCCTGCGCCAATTTGCCCGACGCCAGCATCTTTGTGCGCGATGCCTGTGGTGACGACAGGGCGAATGCCTGTATCCACGACCTTGCGCACATCAATACCGCACGGTGCACCTGCAAAGTCGAGCGCGGGGAGCGAGAGCGCTGGGTTTTTGGTGACGGTGATCTCGTACATCTCTTTGCTGTAGCGCACGGCATCATTTACCGTGCCGCCTGCCAGCAGCGTGAGCGCTGGTGATGCAGCAAAACTGCATCCACCAAAGCCTGCGGTTTCGGTAATGGCGCTGTCGCCAATATCAGGGCAAGCGTCTGTTTCCTGAAAGCCTGGGAAGAACAAACCTTGCGGTAAATCTGATTTGGCAGTGAACCACGACGCGCCCATGCCGCTGACACGCAGTCCTGTCTCGGTGCCATTTCGCGCTGTGGCGGTAACGACAGTGGAGTAAGGAATGCCATGCGCAGCATCCATGATGGCTTTGCACGATGCCATCGAATAGTTCAAAAAGAACTGTGAATTTTTTGCGATGAAGTCCAGCGTTTGATGCACGTGGTCGCTATTTAAGTTTGGCTGTGCCGCCAACGCAGGTGCGATAGCCATAAAGAACAGCGCCGTCGATGCGGCATTGCGGCTATGCACTTCGTCACCCATCAAGAGCGCCTGCGATTGAATCGCCTTTAAGTCAATGCCGCCCGTCTTATCAAAGTTATGTCGTACGGCAGCTTTCAAAATCGGCGCAAGCACAGACTCAAACCACTTCAGACGTGCTATCACCTCGGGGCCATTCGCACCAAAGCGCATGCACTTACCAATGCCTTCATTGAGTGTGCAATACGCCACGTTGCCATAGCTAACATTCCTAACTTGGATGAGTGGCATCGAGGCACTGATGATGCCTGTCATCGGGCCCACGCTATTGAAGTCGTGGCACTGCGCAAAATCAATTTGTCCCGATTTGAGCATTTGCGTGGCTTCCAGTTCCGTCTTAGCCCAACCCTCGTAGAGCACCGCACCAGCCATCGCGCCGTGCATGGGACCACACATGTCGCGCCAACGGACTGGGGGGCCTGCGTGCAAAAGCAAGCGTGCACCTTTGAGTTCTGGAATCACGCCGTCCGCTCGCAGCGCCATGTCTTCCCACATTGGGCGTGCGTTGATGATGCGCTGGCACGCCTCGTCATTCGCTGCTTCGATGCGCTCGTCCCCGATTAATTGCGCCAACTGCCAAGCCAATGCTGGATCAGCGTTGCCAGGTGGCTGCCACTGGATGGATGCAAGCGTTCCGCCATTAGCCGTGACACTGTCGTTAAAGCCGTCGATGCCAATGTTCAGCATGGCAGGAGCTTGTGAGAGTAAATTGTTTTTCTTCATACATTCAAAGTATTGTCAAAGCTAAAAGTAACCCTGCCAGCAAGTCTGCGCCCGAACTAGAGCCTAGACTCAATAATGCTTCCTGGCTATTTTCGATGTGGCGCGAATCGTTCGCCTCAAGGGCGTCGAGCATATCGTGCAGCGGCCCATAGCTCGCACCCGCCATGTTGTCATCAAGCAGTGCAGCAGAGATAGGATTGGTCAATTGTTCGCAGGCCATACCTAGATTGCCTTGCAGGGCAGGAAGGCCCGCAAGTCTTACGTGATGAAGTGCAAAGAAGACTCCGCCTAAAAAGTCGTCGCCCGATGGCGTGAGCCCGTTTCCCAGCCCGACGACATGCAGAGCCGCCGCTTCGAAAGCCGTAAGGCTCTTGACTTGCAAGGCATCCCGCACGGCATCGAAACGAGCTTTTGCGTAATGAAGAGGAAAGGCAAGTTCACGATTCGCAAGCCATGCGAGCAAGCCTTTTGGTTCAGCAGTTCGTTCAATTTTTTGTAAACACAAACGCGCACCCGCTTGCAACAGCGCCATGCTGTAAGTCTTTGCGGGCGGCTGCCACGGTTTCCAATAGTTGCGCGGGTGACGCACAGCGGCATCATCTCCCACCCATACAATGCGCCCTTCAAAGTAGGCGTAATCGGTGGATTCAAAGCCTTGGATAGGTGTAAACCTGTGCGAAAGTGTCTTCATCTCAATTCACCGTAATGTGCGTGCCAGCCTTGCCCATCAAGGCTTCAAATGTTTTCTCTAAGCTAGTGATGATGACGCGCCCCAATCTGTTGGCTTCGGGCAACTCACTCAAATACATTCGCGCTGCGTCAATTTTTGGCCCCATGCTGCCAGCAGGGAATTGTCCAGAAGCCGCATGGCTATTGGCCTCTCCAAGGGTCATGTGATCTAGCCAGCGCTGTGTGGGTTTATTGAAATCGATCGCCACGCGCTCCACACCCGTGAGCATGATGAGCGCGTCGGCGTGCAAGTGCGCAGCCAGCATGGCGCTCGTCAAATCTTTGTCAATCACAGCAGGCACACCTTGCAAATGCCCGGCGCTATTGATGATGACGGGCACACCGCCGCCGCCACACGCAATCGGGAGAACGCCTGCTTTGAGCAGCGCATCAATGGTGGGCAGATCTAAAATTTTGCGCGGCTTGGGAGATGCCACCATACGCCGCCAGCCTCGCCCAGAATCCTCGGCAAACGTCCAACCCGTGCGGCTTGCCATCTCTTTGGCATCTAGCTCGCTAAAGAATTTACCAACGGGTTTAGTTGGGGTTTGAAACGCAGGATCGCCTGCATCCACCTCGACTTCAGTCACCACACAAGACACCACGGCGTTCATGCCATGGTCGTGCAGCACATTGGCAAACGACTGCTGCAACATGTAACCCATCCCGCCTTGCGAATGCGCCACACAAATGTCCATGGGCATAGGCGGCAGTTCATCCGCCGTCTTCGCCATGCGATACAAAATGTTGCCCACCACGGGCCCATTGCCATGCGTGAGCACGAGTTGCCAACCTGCTTTGATGATTTCAACAAAGTGCTCGCAGACCCCGCGCATGAGCTCTAACTGCTCTTGCGCCGTGCCTTTGATGGTGGGTGGATAGGCAGCGTTGCCGCCAAGAGCAACGACCACAAGCTTGCGCTTCATTTCACCCACTCCATCGCCAGCCACGCTGCCGACGCGCTATTGGGCGCAAGCACCATGCCCGCATCCCGCAGTTTCTGCTCTTGCGCCGCAAAGCCTTGCGGATCAAGGTCTGTGCCGCACACAAAGCCAATCACAGCAAGCGTGCGCTTGCCCTTGGATGCTATCTTTTTGGCTTGCACAACCGCAGCAGCCAACTCCGATGCAGGATCGGCGTGCGCGCCCCAGCCAATCACCACGTCTAGCAAAATCACGCGAACCGATGGATCGGCCGCTTCGCGCAGCAAGCGCTCAATGCGTGCACCTTGATCAATCATGGGATGCGGTTTGCCGACGGTGAAATCGTCGTCACCCAAATCTAAGGCCGTGTGTTCGAAGCTTGTTTTCTTTGGGTTGTCTAACGCGAAGGCTTTGTTGACGGGAATGTTCGACCAAACGTTGAGACCAGATTTTGCCCAAATGGTTTGAGCTTCGGAGCAATACGTGCCGCCTGAATAGAGGGCGCGTAGGTACTGCTGAGTCTTGGCAAACTTTGGCTTATTTGGGATGGCGTAACCAGTCCCCCCCGAACGGGGGGGTGTCCGCGAAGCGGACGGGGGGGAAGTCGCTTGCTTACCGCTTTCCCCCCTGTCACTTCGTGACATCCCCCCGTTCGGGGGGAACTTGGAAGCTAGTGTTACAGCAGAAGCAGCGCAATCAACCATTGTTTGTACGGTGCGGATATTTTTATCCACGCTTTTTAAATCACTACCTAAAAACAAAACCACCGCTGGCTTGCCTGTACGCAGAAGTAGCGCCATGACTTTTTGCGTCACCTCTGGCGCTGGTGGCTTGCTCACAATCGCAATCACTTTGGTGCCTACATCTTTTGCCAAGAGTTCAATCCCTTGCAGCATGGTGATGCCGCCCACATCCGCGTACACGTCACGTCCACCTGTACCAATGGCGTGGCTCACGCCGCCGCCCATACGGTGAATTTGCGTCGTCACTTCTTGCAGGCCCGTGCCCGATGCAGCGACCAATCCAATGTTTCCTTTGCGCACGTTATTGGCAAAGCCTAGTGGCACGCCGCCAATGATGGCTGTGCCGCAATCGGGGCCCATCACGAGCACGCCGCGTTTTTTTGCCTCTTGCTTGATAACGACTTCCTGAGCTAACGGCACGTTGTCGCTGAACATAAAAACGTTGAGCCCTTGCTTGACCGCTTTGAGCGCTTCTGCTGCTGCGTAAGCGCCTGGCACTGAAATTTGCACGATGTTTGCTGAATCAAGTTTCGCAAGCCCCATGCCGACAGTTCGCGGTGCAATTTCTTCTTGCACAGAACTGCTAGCAGCTTTGCCTTGACCTGCAAGCTGACTCTTAGCTGCATCCATGGCACTGCTACAAGCCTTACTGGTTGTGGCCTGCACGACCACCATGACATCGCTTGGACCCGCGCTTGCAACCTCGGTGGTCAAGAGCCCTGCCTCTTGCAGAATTTCTTTATTGGCTGGGTTGCCCATTTGCAGCGTGGCGTTTACAACGCCGTCCATCGCCAGCATGGCTTGCGCCACACGCATCAAAGCAACAGAATCTTTGTAGAGATTAGCGTGAACAAAAGCAGAAGTGTGAAGTTTGAGCGACATGATGAATTTAGATGTGTATACACTTTTGCTATCATAACGCCATGACATCTATTCCTCTACCTAAACTGTCACCGCTTGCCGACCCCAGTTCTGCTTTTAGCGAACTCAATCCCATCCCACGCTTGTTGATGGGACCTGGCCCCATCAACGCCGACCCGCGTGTTTTAAAAGCCATGTCCTCGCAACTGCTCGGGCAGTTCGATCCGCAGTTCAGAGGTTTTATGCGCGAGACGATGGCGCTTTATCGCCAGTTCTTTGAGACCAAAAACGACTGGACACTGGTACTAGATGGCACGGCGCGCTCCGCTATCGAGATGGTGATGATGTCGGCGATTGAGCCAAACGACAAAGTACTGGTGCTGAGTTTTGGACGCTTCGGCCAGTTGCTGGACGAAATCGCCAAGCGCTCAGGCGCAAATGTCAAAGTATTAGAAGCACCGTGGGGCACGGTGTTTGATTTAGCACAAATTGAAGCCGCCATCAAATCCTTCAGCCCCAAACTGGTCGCGGTCTGCCAAGGCGATACCTCCACCACCATGTTGCAACCACTAGAAGGTCTTGGTGAGCTGTGCCACCGCTATGGTGCGCTCTTACAAGTTGATGCAACCGCATCGTGCGGCGGTACACCATTGCCTGTGGACACTTGGGCGATAGATGCGGTCACGGCAGGCTTGCAAAAATGTTTAGCAGGTCCTTCAGGCGCAGCGCCCATTACGCTCAACGATGATTTTGCCAAAGTGATTTATCGCCGCAGGCATTTGGAAGAAGGGCTGCAAACCGATGGCTATGCGGCTGGCACGGGCTCACGCATTGCATCGAACTATATGGACATCGCAATGGTGATGGACTATTGGTCTGACGCCGGGCTGAATCACCACACAGAGGCCACCACCATGCTGTACGGCGCACGCGAATGCGCACGCATCTATGTGCAAGAAGGCTTAGCTCTCGCGCAGGCCAGACACAGCAAGGCTTCCAGAGCCATTGTTGCAGGCGTGCAGGGCATGAACCTAAAGGTCTATGGCGACTTAAAGCACAAAATGCCCAATGTCACAGGTGTCCACATTCCAGACGGCGTGAATGGTGACAAGGTTCGCGGCGCGCTACTGGACGATTTCAATATCGAAATTGGCACCAGCTTTGGTCAACTCCACGGCAAGATTTGGCGCATTGGCGCGATGGGCTACAACGCACGCCCAGACTGCGTACTGCACACGCTGGCAGCGTTAGAGATTGTGCTGGCAGCCGAAGGCCACGCCTTTATGCGTGGTGCGGGTGTGGATGCGGCGTATCAGACTTACCGCAGCGAGAACTAAGAGAGACCTAGTAAACGTAAGCTGGGGACGTACTGGCGGCTCTAGCCCGCCGTGCGATTACTTGTAGTTGAACCACATGCTTGGTTGTGCTGCTGGACACCTCAAGTGGCGTAGGTGCCAGCTCTACCAATTGATCGGCTTGCCAAACTTTGACATGCGCGGGGCCTACAGGCGCATCCACAAAGGTTGCCCATCCATCACTATTAGTTTTACTGGCCCAAGGCGAGTCACTCACAAAGATATAGCCGCGCATGGACCCGTGGATAAAACAACCCAGCAAGGTTGCGCCTAAGACCCCCGCTTTGTCCATAGTGATATCTTTAGAGATAGATTTTTTTCCTTCAGATTTACCCTCTAACAGCAAGGCAAATCCACTTGACTTACCCACATCCACCTGCGTTGCATCAGCCGAGTAACCACGTACATGGTGATTCCAGGAGTCGTTATTAGTAAAGGTAATTTTTGCGCCCACAGGCACCAAGGACACCATAGGCACAAACTGCATTTTTTCTTGCGCAATCGTTGCTTGGGTCGGCAATGCGACGACTGGTTTGATGTTTTTGTTAAATGGCAGCAAGGTCACTACCGCGTCTGGCAGTGGTTTACCTGTTTTATCGACCACTTGCACGGATACAGTCCCCGCGTTTGCAATCGATGCCGCAAAAAATACGGCGAAGGCGCACAGCTTAATGACTAGCCGTACGCGCGGCGTGGTGAGTAAGGTATTCATTTGACGGTAATCACTTCTCGATGCATAGGAGCCAATAAGGCCAGCAGGCGATTTTGCTCTCTAAATGAAATGCCTTTTGCATCCATTGATTGCTGCAAAACCTCTACCAGCGCGTTGAAGTCGGCTTTGGCAATATCAAAATTTGCGTGAGACGACTTCATGTCCGCCCCTTTATACACGCAAGGTCCACCACTCACCACACAAAACTGATCGGCTAATTGGAGCTTGAAATGCGGCAAATTTGTTTTTTCAAAGAACGGGCGCAAGCGCTTATCAGCCACCAAGCGTGTCACAAAATCATCTGATAACTGGGTGATGCCAGCCTGCGCGCCCAAGGCCACATATAAACTACTGTCTTTGACGGTGGTTGAAGCGGCCGTTTGCGCGTGCGTCATGGACGTGCACAAGAGAGCAAAAATACAGGTAGCGAAGGTGATGGAAAAAGATTTCATTTAAAGCTCCAATGCATTGATCAGTTAAAAGGCAATTTGTGCTGACAAGTAGGTGCCCGTCTGCGCGCGGCCTACGGTGGTGCCAGGCACGATCCGCCCAAGGTTGAGATAAGCCGCCGTAATTGATATGTTTTTGCTCGGTGCCCACGCAATAAAGAAGTCACGCCAAGCGTCGCCTTGCAAGCCTTGACCAAGGCCTGCTGCTTGCCCCGCCACTTGCAAGTTATTGGGCATCGCACGATATTCCGCGCCAATAGCAATACGGCTACTCAGCAGATACGCCACAGATAACTCGGGCATCACCCTGTATTTATCGTTTGCACCACCAAGACTGGCGCCAAAACCAAGCAAACCATTTTGGTTCGCTTTGGTGGCGCGAAGCGTGCCATTGACCAAGACACCTTGGGCAAGAAAGAGTTTAGTGGCACTCACATACACATCAACGCCAGTACGTTTAGCGCCAAGCGTTGTGAGCGTGGCATCTAAACCCGTGCTATCCAGGGATTTGAATTGTGCACCGACCGCTATTTGTGGCTTCCAAGTATCGCTATCCAAAACGGCATCGCCCGCCACACGTGCTTTCACGCCCAAAATCGTTTGCTTCAAAACCAAATTAGGCACACTCAGCTGCGGTCCAGTAATGCCCGTATTGAAAGCTTGCCGAGCAATGGACAGTTCATATTGATTATTGAACCCGATCACAGCACCTGCACTGTTAAGTCCATAGTCTTTGGTGGAGGCACGTGTCACGTGTACGGCAGCACCCGTTTCTCCATCTGTGGCATTGCTACCAATGACCGCCCACGGTGAGAGCCCACCGCCCGCCGCACCCTCAATGGTGCTGACGCCGCCAGTCAGTAAAAGTTTACCTGTATCAGCCTCGGCCACCGTGCAGGCAATCGCCACGCCGACTATCAACGCCGTTTTCCAAAAAGAATGTGCCATAGTTAAGTCCTATAAAAAAGAGTCTCATAACCAATACGCAGCGATCTGCCTTTTGGATGCACTTTTTTAAAAAAAACTTTAAAAACTAGTGGCTCTGAGCTGTCCTTTAAACAAAACACGCCCCGTAGGTCCGCCTTCGCTTGGTACACCGCCCTTAGGCTCTAGGCTGACTGCCAAGAGTGGCAGCTTTTCAATTTGCGCGACTTTTTTATTGTCGGCAGTCAAGCGCAGTACAGCATCCGCGCCCAGTACGCCCATGGATTCTGGTTTGCCAGATCCTTTGCCACTGTTATCAATTGCCCATAGTTGCAAAGATTTTTCAGCGCCCTCTTGGTAACTGGACAAGCG
Source organism: Comamonadaceae bacterium (assembly GCA_025352965.1). Taxonomy (GTDB): domain Bacteria; phylum Pseudomonadota; class Gammaproteobacteria; order Burkholderiales; family Burkholderiaceae_C; genus JASGCK01. The sequence continues at coordinate 6,771 of JANXRP010000032.1, read as the reverse complement.
CTTGAGGTTGAGTTTTTGCGTCTTAGCATCAAACGTGACCAGCACGCTCTCTGTGGCGGCCTCATCGGTTAGTACGGCCACAAACTGATTAGGTGCTTGCGATTCCATGCGAATCACATTAAAACTACCTGCAATTAAAAAACTGCTCGCCAGCGCCATGCCCCACGAGGCACGCTGCCACCACTGCACGCGGGCTCGTAGCGCAGCGACCGTCTCCTGCAAATCATCAAACAAATTTCTCGCTCGCGTGAGCACAGGTGTATTCAGTGGCAATAAATTGCTGATGCGCTTCCACACGTTGAGACTGGGTTCAGCCGCAGTCGATAGCTCATTCAAAGCACCAAGACGTGTTTGCCAATCTAACAAGCTTTGGCGGATATTGGTGTGACGAGCCGCTAATTGCTCAAGGCGACGACGGCTACCGCCGCGCAGCGTCCCCAGCACATAGCTGCTAGCGAGGTGCTCGATCAATGCTGCATTTTTATGTATCTTCATTTATTTTTGCCCCCGCTAGTTATGCAAACGATGCCATGCACGATTTCAGTTGTGCCAAACCACGTCTAATCCACGTTTTGATTGTCCCAATTGGCAAGTCAAACTGACTTGCCAGCTCACTGTGACTCATATCCCTAAAGTACGCCCACACAATCACGTCGCGCTGCTTGGCTTCAATTTTGGACAAGCAATTGTTGAGTGCACCTGCTTGCTCACCCGCCATGGCCGCGTCTAACAAACCCACCTCGCTAGAGGCTATTTGCTCTGACTCTTCGTCGTCAATGGACTGCATCTTTCCATCCATTTGACTCGATAACCGTCTCAGCATATCCAGCGCACGGCTTCGCACAATCACGCTCATCCACCCCATCGGCGGGCTCAAACTTGATCGGTAGTCGCTCGCAATACGCCACACATTCAAATAGCACTCTTGCAAAACATCTTCCGCAAGGTCAACCCGCCCTACCATCTTGAGCGCCAGTCCATACAGCTTGCGACTGGTGATGTCGTACAACTCACGCAGCGCCGCCTCATCACGATCAGCAATACGATCTAGCAAAGCAATAAGGTGTTCGTCAGGGGCGAGTGTGATGGACATGCGTTCATTTTAGAGGCACGACCTTTAACGTTGCCAAATACGCGACTACATCCATCCGATCTTGCACATTACCCAGACGAAAACCCATCGCTTGTCCTGGAATCACTTGCTCAGGGTCGGTCAACCATCGCACAAGCAAATTAGGACTCCAAACGAGCTCACTCTTTTTGAGCGCAGCCGAGTATGAAAAATCTTTGATGCTTCCTGCCTTGCGTCCAACAATCCCTACATGCTTAGGCCCTACGCGATTACTCTCCACGCTGTGACATCCAGCGCAATTGTTTTCGTAAACAGCGAGTCCTCGACTAACCGCTTGCGTGTCCTGTGCGAAGGCGGCACTGCCAGCGGCCAGTGCCGCCAGTAATGCTGCTTGTGCAAAACGATTAGCCACCAAAGCTCAGTGCGCCTGTTGGCAGAGCACGTCCTAATGCGTTGGTCAAAATCGTCCAGTGCATGGTTTCATCTGCTGCCAAGCGACCCGCAATTTGCGCCAAATCTTTGCTGGCAAACGCAGGGATCACGCCAAGGTAGGCATTGATAGCACCGCGCTCTAATTTGGCCGCCAAACTCAAAACATCGGCTTGATTTTTGAGCGAAGCCGCACCCAATGCTTTAGCGTATTCGTCTAACGATTTTTCCATCACAGGCGAGCCGCCCAGTTTTTGAATCGTCGCAATCAAAGCATCACGATGACCTTTGTGGTGGCCTTGAAACGACACCGCAATATCGAGCACAGGCTTTTGCAACAGGCCGCTGCCAGCGCCAAGTTGATAAGCATTAATCGCTTCATGCTCAAGACCCAGCGCGACGTTCAAAATACCGACATCTTTGCTGGGATCAGCAGCCATGCCTTGCGCGAGGGCTTCGTTAGCGCCCAACATGGCAATCGCAACGGCGGAGAGGCTGCCTGTCGTACGAAGCCACGCACGGCGCGAGCTCAGGAGGGAACTAGGAGAGGAAAGAGTTTGAACTTGCATGATGCATCCTTTAAAAATAAAGCCAGTAGGAGAAAATCACAGAAGCAAAAATTTACCCCTGTAGATATCAATACGCGGCGTTATTCAAATCGGATTCAAAACAGGTCAAAGCAGATTTATGCCCTGCACAGTTTCAACAAAATCTCACCCATCACTTCGGGGGTTTGGTTTTCATTCAAGCAGCTATAGGCTTTGCCCTCGATGAGTTGCTTGGCTAGCATCAACCGCTCGTGATGGTTGTGCGCCATGCGCAGTGTGCTCGCAATGTAATCATCTATCGTCCAAGCGATACACCAATCGGGCAGACCCATGCGTTTGAACATGCCCACATCAATGTGCTCGGCCAACTCAGGACCTGCCTTGCAAATACCGGGCATCCCGAGCAGCGCCATATCCGCAATGCCATTGGTATTGCCATACGGGAAGGGGTTGATGAACATATCGCAGTCACAAATGATGCGCATGTACTCGGTATATTTTTGATGAGGATAAACAAACGCACGGCGTTTGAATCCATCATCCAGTTGAGCCTCAATCTCTGCACGAATGCGGTGATACAGCGGCCCTACAGCTTGCGCCATGGGGAAGTGAAACTCAAGCGGCAAACCCTCTGCCTCAGAGCGCTCGGCAATCGTGCGCAGTACGCCAATAAATACAGGGTTGATTTTGATGATCGCCGCCGCAACTGCAATGCGCACCACACTGGGCCTTGGCCTTGGCACACGTTGGACTTGTTTTAAAAATTCATCGGGCGTATCCACATTGGGAATCATCTGCATTACGTTCGCAGGCATTGGTAAAATCGTTTCACCAAACGCCGCTTGCCCACTGATGTAGCCCTCGTCGGTCATGAAGTAATCCATCTGCGGTGAGAACGTCGATGCACCGTGTCCGTTAGACACCATTTGAATCGGCGCGAGACGGATATTGGAGAGATACACCGTATGCGGAAACATGCCCACACCCAAGTGATAGACGATGCTTGGCTTCAAGCGGCTTGCCAACTCGCGCGTAAACGCTACAACACCCAGCACGTCGCCAGGCGGTGTTTCATGAAATTCATGGAAAACGGCCTGCCCCTCGTCGCTGGCACCTGAGCGCGGGCCGACTCCCACAAGTTTGAATTTATCTCGGAGCGCACGCAGCGTCATCGAGTGCGTGCGGTACACCGCAAAGCCTGGCGAGAACCACTCCGTCACCACCATGAGCACGGGCTTGACCTTCAGTCGTTTAGCCGCCGTCGGTGCAAGTGCCAAATCACCAAGCCCGAGCGCTATCAAATGCTGACGGATCAGGGCGTTCAGCGATTTTTTGATCGCATGACGCGTATCCAAAAATCCGTAGCTACACAACATATAGACTTGGTGCAGCACAGGCAGCGGCCAGCTAGAAAAATCCGTAGCTTTCAGCATCTGCTTTGGCCACCACGCCAGCAAAGCCTCGCGCTTTTGATGCGCAGCAGACGACGCCATCACATTGGTAGAAAGCCATGCAAAAAACAACGACGCAGCAAGCGTCTGATTTTGTGCCCACAGTTGCTCGAGATTGAGCGGGAGCTCTGACTCTACCGTCATCAGGAGCAAACACTTGGTGAGTTGGTTCTCAGGAATAGAAAAATCTGGTGTCGCGCTGCTGACACCGCACAAGATCCGAATCACATGATCCGCATTCTTTTCTGCCGTACAACCATAGACCAAACCAAGCCAGCGCTGCACGCACATAAACTGGGTAAAACCTTGTGCCGACAGGGTAAAGTTTTCGTCCAAAAAAAGCCGCGAAGTCGCTGCGGCTATGCGCGCGCACAGATGCAGCTCGCGGGATGCGGTAGATGCAGCAGGCACATTGCAAGTGATCGCATCCATCGCACCAGCGTTGTTATCCATGCTATAGAGCAGGTCAAACAGGGCTTTGCCAGCCTTTTCATGCTGGCGAATTTGGACAAAATGCTCGAGAGACTCAATCGATAAGTTCACGGGCCAAGTTCTTCACTTGTAGCGATTTACTGCTTGGCAATCTTGGCACGGGTAATGACATCGCCCCAACGCTTCGTGTCGGAACTCAAAAGCTCACCCAAGGCTTCGGGTGTGCTGCCTTGAGCATGCAAACTCAAAACCTCCAAATGTTGAATGAGCTCAGGGTTTTTTAACGCTTTTTGAATCTCTGCATTCAGTTTTGCAATGACATCCTTAGGGGTTTTAGCAGGAGCAGCAAGTCCATTCCAAGAGCTTGCGTTAAATGTCGCCAGCGAACCACCACTCTCGCGCACCGTCGGCACACCAGCCAGCAACGACGACCTCTTTTCGCCCATCAACGCCAAAGGACGCAAGGCTTTCGATTTAATCTGGCCTGTCACTGGACCCAAAATTTCCACCATGACATCCACATCCCCGCCGCGCAGAGCCGTAATCACGGGCGGTGTGCCATTGAACGGCACAATTTGCGCTTCAATGCCAGCCGATGTTTTAAACAACTCTGCAGCCAAGTTTTGTGTCGTTCCGATTTGCGGCGTACCGATATTGAGCTTTCCAGGATTGGCGCGCGCATAGGTCAACACATCAGCCATTGTTTTAAAACGACCCGTCTCGCTAGAGGCAATCACCAAATCAAACGAGGCAAGTTTAGAGATTGGTGCAAAATCGCGCGCCATATCAAACGGCAGCGACTTAAACAATGCGCTACTGACCGCCGTGCCACTAGAGATCAAGAGCAGCGTATACCCGTCGGCTGGACTACGAGCCACCGACTCGCCCGCCACAATACCGCCTGCACTAGGCTTGTTCTCGATGATGACCGAACCGCCCAACGCCTGTGCCAGCTTTTGTCCCACTTCGCGCGAGGTCATGTCTGCTCCGCCGCCAGCCGCATTGGGCACGACTATTTTGATAGGTTTGGTAGGAAAGGTTTGTGCATGAATCGCACTGCTTAGCGCCCCAACTAAAAGAATGACGAGTAATTTGTGCATAAAGCCTCCAATTGATAGTAAAAATGGCGGAGAAGGTGGGATTCGAACCCACGGTACCTTGCGGTACGCCTGATTTCGAATCAGGTACATTCGGCCACTCTGCCACTTCTCCGTTGCGTAGATTTTAACGTAGCGTCTCTGTGCCACTCATATAGGGACGCAGCACTTCGGGCACAGTCACAGAGCCATCCTCGTTTTGATAGTTCTCAAGTACCGCCACCAAGGTGCGCCCAACGGCTAAACCTGAACCATTGAGCGTATGCACATGCTCGTTTTTGCCTTGCGCATTTTTAAAGCGGGCTTGCAAACGACGTGCTTGAAAGGCTTCGCAATTGCTGACAGAGCTAATTTCACGATACGCATTTTGTGCAGGCAGCCAAACCTCTAAGTCATGTGTTTTTGCCGCGCCAAAGCCCATGTCGCCCGTGCACAAAAGCATCACGCGATAGGGCAAACCCAACTTTTGCAACACAGCTTCGGCGTGACCCGTCATTTGCTCTAGCGCTTCATAGCTCTTGTCAGGGTGAACAATTTGCACCATCTCCACTTTGTCAAACTGATGCTGCCGAATCATGCCGCGTGTGTCGCGCCCATAGCTGCCAGCCTCGGAGCGAAAGCACGGTGTGTGTGCCGTCAGCTTGATGGGCAGTTCAGACTCCGCCACCACCACATCGCGCACGAAGTTGGTGAGCGTAACTTCGGACGTGGGAATCAAATACAAGCCCTCTTCGCCCAACGCGTCTTGTCCGCCCTTTTTGGCAGCGAACAAATCGCCTTCAAATTTGGGGAGCTGCCCCGTTCCTTTGAGCGTATCGGCGTTCACCACATAGGGGGTGTAGCACTCGGTGTAGCCGTGCTGCTCAGTTTGCAAATCCAGCATGAACTGCGCGAGCGCGCGGTGCAGCTTGGCGATACCGCCCTTCATCACGGTGAAACGCGAGCCCGTCAGCTTGACGCCCATCTCAAAATCAAGACCCAGCGGCTCGCCCAAATCCACGTGATCTTTGGCTGGGAAACCAAGCGGGACGGGGCTTGCGCCAGTGCCACCCTCAGATCCTTTGATGGGTGCCCACTTGCGCAGCTCCACATTGCCATGCTCATCAGCGCCCACAGGCACGGACTCGTGCGGCAAGTTGGGAACGGCCAAAAGCATGTCGGCAATTTGCGCTTGAACCGCTTCGGTGCGAGCTTGCGCTTGCTCCATCTCGACCTTCATCGTCGCAACCTCAGCCATCAAGCTATCTGCTTGTGCGGCAGCTGATGTATCGCCTTTAGCTGCAGCGCCTTTAAGCTGTCCCACTTGCTTGGAAGCCACGTTCCTCTTGGCTTGCAGCTCTTCACTACGCCCTTGAATCGTTTTACGTTCAGCCTCTAGTGCCGTGAATTTCTCCACATCCAAAAACGCTTGCGGATTTTTGCGTTTTTGCAGTGCCGCAATAACAGTCGGCAAATCTTTGCGTAGTTGATTGATATCTAACATGTCTCTTTCCAGTTATTTGGCGCAAGGCTTCTCGCCTTCGCCTGCTTTTGTATAGCAAAGCGGATCGGGGGCATCCGTATTTTTTGCATTCGATGCACTTGGAGCGGACGTTTTGCGGCGCAACGCTTCATCACCCGATATCGTGCGTTGGATTCGTGTTTGGCACTCAATCCGCTCTGCGTAGCTGGCCAAAGTTAAACAGCCAACGTCGCCGCCCCAAGGCGACGTGCAACCCGTCAATAGACATACCAAATAAACC
>JANXRP010000003.1 GCA_025352965.1 Comamonadaceae bacterium | reverse complement strand
CCGATGTGCAAGAGCGTATGGATTTTTATGGTGCTGAAGACGGTGGGGGTAGTATTGAAAAATTCTCAAGCTTTATCAAATCTGAGCAGCAAAAATGGGCCGTTGTTGCCAAGGCCGCTAATGTGCGGGCGGATAGCTAATGTGGCCTCATGCGAGCATGCTGTAAGTCATAACCAGTACTGTGCCCGTCAGTAAAGCAGGCACCAAGCGCTTTGTAGGGCTTGAAACCATAACCCCTATGCTCAAAGCGCAAATCAACAAACGAATCAGCAGCGGCACAGTCGCCAGTAAGCCAACAGGCATTACCACTAAACGAATCGTCAGCGCAGCCACCATGGCATACGTAACGGACGATAGCCATCTAAAGATCTCGCTCTCTTGATTAATGTGCCCCGCTAGCTTGACACCGATGGCTCGGCATAAATAAGTGCCAATACAAGCCGCTATGAGCGCAGTCCATAGCCCCAACTCTGATGCCTCAAGGTTTGTCATGGCGCTACTTTCCGCAGAAACTTGCGATCAATGACATAAGCGCATGTACCTGCGACCAACCCCGTGGCTAGCAAACTGCTGTCTTTGTCTAGTAAATAAAAAAGCGGTCCTAAGCAGCCACCGAGCACGATCGCAATCCGATTCGTCCAAGGTTTCACATCTGCAAAAGTGAGTAAAAAAAACAGCGGGTTAATAAACACCAAAGCCAATGTGATGGTGGGTGGTACAACGCCCGCTAAGGCATAGCCAATCAGGGTTGCGGGCATGGAGATGAGCCAGCATGGCAGTCCCAAGCCTAAAAAATAACGTAACCGATATTGGGGGTCAATAGATGGGAAATCGCGCATCGAAACGGCCCATGCGGTCATCGCCAGCAAATGAACGTGCGCATAGAGTCTTTTACTTTTATCGCTGGTCGCAAACTGCGGGAACAACGTCACCGTCATGGTGATAAATCGACTGGATGTGAGCGTGACTGCCAATGCGATGGCCACGAACGACGAGCCATTCAGCAGCATTTCAAGCATCACCACCTGACCAGGGAGGGCGTACATTAGTAAACTGCTGAGCCCTAAAATCCAAACGCTCACGCCGCTGGTGTGCCCCATAGCGCCAAAGCCAATCATGCCCGCAAACAGCACCCACAGCGGCGCACCTAGGGCTTGCTTAAAACCACTCCAAAACGCCTCATTTTGATTTGAAAAATGACGCGGCATTTATTGAACCATGCCCAGCTTACGCATCCAGCTAGCTAGTGCTTGTTCGTTTTCATTGCCCGCCTCGTACATGGCATGCAGCTTGGCATGCGACTCTGGTCGGTGCTGATTGATTTTGAGTTTGCAATCTAATTTTTCAATGGCTAACTCAAATCCGACAATGCCAGCCAGCATCTTGTGTTGATACTCCGTGCCAAGCCCCATCCATTGCTGGGCATACGCAGGTTCATGGTCACCAATGAGCTTTTTGAGCAACCGATCTTTAGCCAGCGTATCTTCAATTAGCGTCGCCGTCACTCGTGCATGCACGGTCAAATAGTTCCAAGAGGGCACACGCGCCACATCAGGATAAATCTGCGGCGACAAATACCCGTAAGGACCCATAAACGTCACCAATGCCTCAGCGCGCGCCGCTAGATATTTCCAGTGTGGATTCGGCTTGGCGACGTGCCCAAGCAGCACGATCTGCTCACCGCGCTGCTCGACATGCAGTGGTAGATGCGTCACGTAAGGAAAGCCCTCGTCGTCATTGCTAATAAGCGATGCAAACGGATAGTCACGCATTAAAGTCGTGGCATGACTAGGGTCTTTCGCAGCGAACTGCGCAGGCTGATACATCCCGCTTATTTTTCGATAGCCAACAACTCAATATCAAACGTCAGCGTTGCATTAGCAGGAATCACACCAGGCACGCCGCGCGCGCCATAGGCCGTCTCGGGGGGGCAGATCAGTGTGGCCTTGCCGCCCACCTTCATTTTTTGTACGCCCTGTGTCCATGCGGGAATCACGCCGCGCAGCGGAAACGAAATCGGTGCGTTGCGTTTGTACGAGCTATCAAACTCTGTGCCGTTATCCAGCGTCCCGCGGTAATGCACCTTCACGGTGTCAGCGGCTGTAGGGTTGGCGCCTGTCCCAACTTGTGTATGAATGATCTTCACGCCCGATGGCAAAGTTTCAGTTGTGTTGGCGGCGTTGGCGTCGGTCATAAAAGCTCCAAGAGAGAGAAAAGAAAGAAAAGTTGTTAAAAAAGATTTGCGATTCATAAAAGTCACGAATTTAATTCGAATTAAATTGAACGGGAATACGTTCCCTACCGAATTGTACGAACTCTGTACAAACACTAAGCCGTGCGATACCAATAGCGCGACAAGCCAAATGCCAACATGAGCAACGCCAGTGCTGCAGCAATAAACAGGGCGCTAATTTCAGTTTCGCGCTGTTCCAGCACAAACTTACTCGACAAATGTTGATAAATCTTTTTAAGATCTGCCGCGTTGGTGGCTCTAAAAAATTCGGCTTCGGTAATTTTGGCAATCTTTTGCAAACTCTCTTCGTCTACCTGCGTCCAAAATGACGAAAAGGACTGCCCAGGAATGACGCCATTAGGCGTACCAAATGCGACGGTATAGACCCGAACGCCTTTGCTGGCTGCTAATTTGGCAGCTTCAATGGGGTCAGCGCCCGTGGTCCGCCTACCATCCGACAGCAGCACGATTGCGCCGGCTGTGTACGAACCCGCAGGCTGCACTTTGCTCGTATCGGGCTTGGTCTCTTTAGGTTTATCCAGCGATCGTCCCATTCCTGCAGACTCTCCCCAGCCAGAAAACTCTGAGCCGTAGAGCACGGTTTCTAAATTCACTTTGACATCAGGCATCAAGGTATTGAGTGCGACGAGTAAGCCACTGCCAGTTGCCGTGCCGCGTTGCAAGCTAAAGCCATCAATAGCTGCGGTTAGCAGTTCTTTATTTTGCGTGACCGCTTGCACCAATTGCGCATTGGCAGCAAAGCTCACAACGCCGACACGCACGTTCTCAGGTAGTTCGCTAATAAAAGCTTTGGCCGCCGTTTGCGCTGCCACAATGCGAGACGGTTGGACGTCCTCGGCCAACATACTGCGCGAGACATCCATCGCCAGCATCAAAGTCATATAGTCCGCAGGCAACGAGACACGTGCAACAGGCCTTGAAGCCGCAAAAAGAACCAAGGACAACGCAAGAGCGAGCAGGGCAGGTGGCACATGCCTGCGCCACATTGAGGTTTTGCGCATCGCAGGCTTAATGAGCGCCAAACTAGAGTAGATGACCACGGTACGCTGCTTGCGCCGCTGCGCCCAGATATAGCCCCAGACCATGACTGGAATGAAAAGCAACGACCACAGAGCGATAGGCCAAAGAAACTGCATAAAAAAATGGTGTGTGATGGTGACACTCTAGCACCCTTTGCCTAAAAGCTATGCTAATGTGTCGCCATGCAGCGTCTCAAACATTTTGTCGCTAACCGTAGCAAAGTATGGTGGATCGGGCTGTCCATTGCGGGTACGGCGCTGCTGCTGTGGTCAACAGTAACGCTGTGGCACCCACCCATCGCTCGGTCACTGACTCAAGCTGATATCGATGCTGCGGTTTTGCACACGTTGATCAACAAAGATTTGCCTTCACGGACAGCGCGTGCCGCGGCCATCATTGCACCGTCGGTCGTACATGTTCGCACCATCATGGCGGAAGAGCCTAGCTTAAAACCTTCTCTTAAAAAAGATAAAAACAAAAAACAGGACGATAAAAAACTGGATGAGATCGACGAATTACCCAATACGGGCATTGGCTCTGGGGTCGTGATATCGGAGGACGGAAAAATTTTGACCAATTGGCATGTGGTGCATGGAGCCGAAAGAATCATTGTGACTTTTGCTGATGGCATGCAATCTCCTGCCGTGGTGGTAGGTGTTCAGCCTGATAACGATCTGGCTATTTTGAAAGCAGAAAAACTCCCCGATGATTTGCAGCCTGCCACCATGGGTTCTAGCGGCAGCTTACAGCCTGGCGACGAAGTGGTCGCCGTGGGCTTTCCGTTTGGCATTGGCCCTTCGGTCTCGGCAGGCGTTGTGTCTGGATTAAATCGACAATTTAAGTCCGAAGGTAAAACCCTGATGCGCGGATTGATTCAAGCCGATGCAGCGGCCAATCCGGGCAATTCGGGTGGCCCACTGGTCAACATGCAAGGTGAAGTCGTGGGCATTGTGACCGCTATTTTGAACCCTACA
>JANXRP010000186.1 GCA_025352965.1 Comamonadaceae bacterium | reverse complement strand
GGCGAGCCTGACCACAGCGCCGCATAAATCATCGACTTCGGTGACGCGTCCGCGCTGCACATCGTCCCACATTGATGACCTAGCCGCAGGATCCATGCGAAGCATTTTGGGTGCAAGGCGAGTAAAGATAAAGTTGGGTAATCTCAAAATATGAGTCATGGCACGTGGCGAAGCGGCAGCCAATTGTGCTGGGACTATGCCCTCGTAAGCCATAGCAGATAAGGCTTCTTGCTGTAGCGTTGCCAGCACAACGCGAAAATGTCGATCTAACAATTCGTTGAGTAACGGTATGTTCGAGAGTGCATTGATGGGGTTGTTCAGGTTCAAGAGCAGCTTGCCCCACTGCACACTTTTCATGTCCGCAGTAACGCTCACTCTGATGCCAGCTGCGTTAAATCTTGCGGCAATCTCGTTTGATTTGTCTGATGCTTCAATTTGCAACTTTCCCGCTGTGGCGCGGTGCACGTGACGGTCAGTCTTCATCACCACGTTATAGGGAACCATGCCCGCAAGCGCCTGAATATGCGGCGCGGCAGCCTTGATACGCGCCACATTTTCCACACCGTTTTGCAGCGATATAACGACCGTGCCTGCTGCGGCGCAGGTGGCGATTTCGCTCGCCGCACTGCTGGTTGCGCCGCCTTTGACGCAGAGCAAAACGACGGCGTTAGCTTTTTTGTCGTTGCTTAATTTTGCGTAAGCGGTTGCAAAATCGGTTGCAAGATTTAAGCTGCCACTTGGCACATCGGTTGCAAAGCCGTCCAGGTCAGTGATCCGCAAAGCCACGTTCTGTAAGGCCTCCAGCTGGTACGGTCTGGCAACTAAGCTGACCAATTCGCCTGCTGCACTCAAGCGACCACCGACATAACTGCCTATAGCGCCCGCGCCGACAACGATGAAGTTCAACTCTCTCCCCACACCTCGTTGGCAGTTTCAATCACGAGACGTAGTTTGTTACGCTGCGCTTCTACTGCGATATCGTTGCCATGGACCGTGCTGGAAAAACCGCATTGTGGCGACAAGGCAAGCTGTTCCATTGGCGCGTATTTGGCTGCTTCCTCGATACGGCGTTTAAGGGTGTCTTTGTTTTCCATCGTGCCAATTTTTGTTGTCACCAAACCTAGCACTACGGTTTTGCCTTTGGGCAGATAGCGTAGTGGACGGAAGTCGCCACTGCGGTCGTCGTCGTACTCCAAAAAGTACGCGTCAATGTTCATTTCTGAGAGTAGCGCTTCGGCGACAGGTTCATAGTTGCCTGCGGCTGCGTGAGTGCTTTTGAAATTGCCACGGCACAAGTGCATGGCAAGCGTCATGCCAGCAGGTTTTTGTGCCACGACCAAATTGATGAACTTAGCATAGCGGTGTGCCAGTTCATTGGGATCATCACCCCTGCTACGCGCTGCTTCGCGCATGTTGGTGTCGCACAAATACGCGAGGTTAGTGTCGTCCATTTGCACGTAATTGCAGCCTGCTGCTGCGAGTGAATGAAGCTCATCACCATACGCTTTGGCAACGTCCTCATAAAACGCAGGCTCTAGCTCGGGGTAGGCCGTGCGGCTAATGCCTGCACGACCGCCGCGAAAGTGCAGCATGGTGGGTGATGGAATCGTCACTTTGGGCGTGCAGCTAGCGGAAACCTGTGATTTGAGGTATTGAAAGTCCGCCAGTTGAATCTGTTTGGCATGCGTGACTTTGTCCACCACGTGAATGGCAGGAGGCGCTAAATGTTCGACACCATCCGCGCCAACGGTGAGTGTGACTTCACCCACTTTGACACCGCCTAGTTGCTCGAGAAAATCAAGATGAAAGTATGTGCGACGGAACTCGCCATCGGTGATAGATTTGAGTCCTACGCTTTGCTGGAACTGCACAATTTCGGTGATGGCTTTGTCTTCCACGAGGCGTAATGCTTCAGGCGTCATCTTGCCAGAAGCCTTATCTGCTCTGGCCTCCAAGAGGTATTGTGGGCGCAGAAAGCTGCCAACGTGGTCGTAGCGGGCGGGTAATTTTGCCATGTTTAAAGTCTCCTAATTAAAAATAAATTTTAGTGTCCTGCATAGTTCACCAGCGTAAAAAGCGGCAGGCCGCTGTCCCGTAGGCGCTTGGAGCCGCCCAGCTCGGGCAAATCCACAATCGCGGCGCCTTCCATCACGGTTGCGCCTAATTTTTCTAATAGCTTTTTGCCTGCCATCATCGTGCCACCTGTGGCGATGAGGTCGTCAATTAACAGCACTTTTTGTCCT
>JANXRP010000175.1 GCA_025352965.1 Comamonadaceae bacterium | reverse complement strand
CTCCCCGTAGGGGGAGCACTTGTATCGTCGCCTCCTACAATCCATAGATGACTTCCATGACCCCCACCGAGCGCCGCGCTAGCGGCTCACTCGCCAGCATTTACGCCTTGCGGATGCTGGGACTTTTTTTAGTGCTCCCCGTCTTTGCGCTAGAGGCCGCCAAATACCCAGGCGGTAACGATCCTGCTTGGGTCGGCTTCACGATGGGCATTTATGGCCTCACGCAAGGCATCTTGCAAATTCCGTTTGGAATGGCCTCTGACCGCTTAGGTAGAAAGCGCGTGATTCTGTTTGGTCTTGTTGTGTTTGCCATTGGCAGCTTTGTGGCGGCAGCGGCGGATTCGCTCTCAGGACTCATGATTGGTCGTGCTATCCAAGGCGCGGGTGCAGTTTCTGCTGCGGTGACAGCGCTGCTTGCTGACCTGACCCGCGACGAAGTGCGTACTAAGGCAATGGCGTTGATTGGCATGAGCATTGGCCTCATGTTTGCGGTCTCGCTGGTCGTGGCTCCTATCTTGGTCAGCCACATTGGGCTTGCGGGTTTGTTTATGCTGACTGGGGTCTTGACCGTGCTGGCGATGGGTGTGGTGCAGTGGTGGACACCTCCAGAGCCCAAGTTACATAAGGCTTCCACAAGAGCCCCTTTGCTGGCGGTGCTAAAAGAACCTGCGCTTGCGCGGCTGAATTTTGGCGTGTTTGCGCTGCATGCGGTGCAACTCTCGATGTGGGTCTCGCTTCCATCCATGCTCGTCGCGGCAGGACTTGCTAAGGCCGAACATTGGCATATTTATTTACCTGCAGTGCTAGCCTCGTTTGTGCTGATGGGCGGCGTGTTCCCGCTGGAACGCAAGGGCTATTTGCGCGGCGTATTTTTGTCGGCGATTAGCCTCGTTTTTATCGTGCAAGTCGCCTTGCTGCTGTACGCCAACGGTGCGCTGCTGGCGACGCATTACTTTCAATCGAACAACGAACTCTACTTCTTGGGCGCGGTGCTCTTCGTCTTCTTTTGCGGCTTCAACGTGCTGGAAGCCACGCAGCCAAGTTTGGTGACCAAAGTCGCGCCAGCCGCACTGCGTGGCACGGCGCTTGGGGTCTATAACACGCTGCAATCCCTCGGGCTGTTTGCGGGTGGATTTTTGGGCGGGGCGCTCGTCAAATGGGGCGGACATCCTGCTGTGTTTGGCGTAGCAGCCGTCGTTATGCTGGCGTGGTTGGCGGTGGCGTGGGGAATGAAAGCGCAATCTGCAAAGCAGTCATAATCATCTTCCCAACTCACTTAACTTTTAATTTGGAGCACTCACATGGCATCGGTCAATAAAGTCATTCTCATGGGCAACTGCGGACGCGATCCCGAAGTACGCTATCTGCCATCGGGCTCTGCCGTGGCAACCGTCACGCTGGCCACCAGCACGCGCCGCAAAGACAAAGCCACAGGCGAAATGGTCGAAGAGACCCAGTGGCACAGACTCAACTTTTTTGATCGTTTGGCAGAAATTTGCGGCGAATACGTTAAAAAAGGCTCGCAAATTTACGTCGAAGGTCGCTTGCGCTACGGCAAATACACCGACAAAGACGGCGTAGAGCGTCAAACCACCGACATCACCGTGAGCGAAATGCAATTACTTGGCTCACGTCAAGGTGCGGGCGGACAAGAGGGCGGTTCGTCCACTAGCAACTACAGCAAACCAGCGCCAAGACCAGCGGCGGCGGCTGGTGCTGCTCCTGCAGCAGCAAAACCTGCTGCTAAGCCAGCAGGTAGTGGCTTTGACGATATGGATGACGATATTCCGTTTTGATTGACGGAACTCGGATTCATCAAATTCGGCAACTCAGCGTGAGATGCAATGTATCTCACTTTGTTATTTGCTGGACACCAACATGACTGCGTTTGTTGCCGTTTCAAGGGAAGGGTTGATTAAACAATCCCTACTTATGCCAGCAAGTTATTCGATGATGTGTCGTCTGTTCGCTAAGCTTTTAGCCGCATCATTGAGAACGTCATCAGGATTTTTAGGATGCCGCAATTGATTAAACACTTCGGTGATGTTTTCTTGACACAGCAAGGTTATTCGTTGATTTGTGAGGATCTTTTCTTCGGTAGCAATTTGCGCCCTAGGTAAACCGCAAATTAAAAAAGCGCTTACTGGAATGTTGTGCTCGATTGATTTTAAAGATTGCAGTAGCGCGTTGTGTCGTTCAACTAGCTTCCCAATTTTGTTTTGAAAATCTGAAATTTTTATTGTGCATTCGATGATGGCAAGTTGCCCAGCAGGGGTAGTTACAAGTATGTCTGGCGCTTGGGTTTCTATCTGTAGAGCGGGTGAAAATCCAAGAAGAAAAAGTAGCGATGCAATACCCTTTTCGAACCGAACAGAGTCAGTGGGATTTATTACGGCGGCTTTAAGCTGTTTAAGTTCTTTGTCGAATAATTGTGTT
>JANXRP010000170.1 GCA_025352965.1 Comamonadaceae bacterium | reverse complement strand
TGCGGATTTGTCTCTATCGCGCTATCTGTCAAAACAAAATCCACCTCGGCGTTATCTTTGGTTCGGATGTAATGCAAGCCCACGGCCTTGCCAGTGCTATCTCGTTGCCACTGCGCGTGTTTGAGTAGATGCGCCGCGATTAAATTTTCAAAGCGCACGCCATCATCACCTTGCACTAAGCCTGTATCAAAAAAGTAAACCTTGGGTTGCTGCAAAGTTGCACGGGCGATATTTTTGCCAAAAGGACGCACCACAAACACAATAAAAAGCGCTTCCAAAATATCTAAATAGGTCGCCAACGTTTTGGAGGACACGCCCATATCTCTTGCAATCGAAGCCAGCGAGAGCGGCGAACCCACACGCTGACGTAGGGTTTGCACAAACAAACGCATCGCGTTTAACTCTCTGATGCGCGAGAACTCAAGCACATCCTCACGCAGCATATCGTCCAGATAAGTCATGCGCCAACGCTCTGCATCCTCATCACTCGTCGCCAGGCATGGCTCTGGAAAACCGCCACGTTTAAGCAAATGCAAGATGGCATCGTGAGGCTGAAAGCCCCCGTAGTCGCACAGTTCTCGTATCGACAAAGGATGCAACCGAATCGCGTAATAACGCCCTGCCAAAGACTCACCGCCCATACGGAAAGTCTCCATTCGGGCACTGCCAGTAATCAGATATTGTTGTGCTTGACCTTTAATGGTTGGACGGCCATCAAACACGCCTTTGAGCCAGCGTTTCCAGTCAGGCATTTTGTGAATTTCGTCTAGCACCACGAGAGGTGCGACACTTGACCACGACTGGTTCAGCATCACAGAACGATCCTCTGCCACGTCGTAATTCAGATAAACCGATCCTGCTTTGGCCGCAACCAACTGCTGACTCAAAGTGGTTTTCCCAACTTGGCGAGAGCCAGTCAGTATCACGAGCTTCTTTTTTAAGTCAGCTTTTACACGGTCATCAATATAGCGTTTCATGCGACTATTTTATAGTAAATTCCCAAAAAGTCGCGACTTTTTTGGAATTTACTTCATAAAAGTCGATTTTAACTACCCCAACTGCTCCAACACCCCCAACGCCGCTCGGCGTCCACTCGCCAAACAGGCGGTCAGCAAATAGCCGCCCGTAGGCGCTTCCCAATCTAGCATTTCACCTGCGCAAAACACATTCGGAATGGCTTTGAGCATCAAGCTGTCAGTCATGGCTTCAAAACGCACGCCGCCTGCCGTACTAATCGCCTCGTCAATAGGGCGTGTGCGCCCGAGCTTGATGGGTAAGGCTTTGCAGGCCATTGCTAGCGCTGAGGCATTATTCATTTGGTCTTTGGGCAGGTACTCGTACAGCAAACCCATCTTCACACCATCCAGTCCAAGGCGGCTTTTTAAGTGACTAGACAGAGACTTCGAGCCGCGCGGATGATTGATTTCGCGCTCCACTCGCTCTATTGAGAAGTCAGGCAGCAGATCTAGCTGCAAGATGGCTTCGCCTTTTACTGAAATTTCGTCCCGCAAAACGCTAGACAGCACATAAATCAAACTGCCTTCTACACCCGTTTCAGTGATGACGAACTCGCCACGCTGCCAATCAGACTGTGAGGTTTTGATTGCCACAGTCTTCAGTGGCTGCCCTGCAAAACGCGATTTGAAATGTTCGCTCCAAGGCGTAGCCACATCGAACCCGCAGTTCGATGGCACAAGCGGCGCAATATCGACACCACGTGCCTGAAGCAATCTGGCCCAAGCGCCGTCTGAGCCTAAACGCTTCCAACTGGCACCGCCCAGCGCCAAAACGACACTGCTGTAAGCCACGCTGGCTGTGCCTTGCGGAGCATCGAATACCAATTCGCTCGTAGCATTCAAACCTGTCCCAAAACCCACAAATTTATGCCGCATATGAAAGCGCACACCACTCACTCGCAGCCTGTGAAGCCACGCACGCAGGAGCGGTGCGGCCTTCATATCTTTTGGAAAGACACGGCCTGAGCTACCCACAAATGTGTCTATGCCAAGACCCGCTGCCCACTCGCGAATCTGCTCTGCGCCAAATAATTCCAGCAGCGGTTGAATCTGCAATTGGTTTTTGCCGTAGCGAGTGGCAAATTGATCGACGGGTTCGCTATGCGTGAGATTTAATCCGCCCTTTCCTGCCAGTAAAAATTTACGCCCCACCGATGGCATCGCGTCATACAGATCAACCTGCAAACCCTTATCTGATAAAACTTCCGCTGCCATCAAACCCGCAGGGCCACCGCCAATAATGACAACATTGGGGGTGACATTTTTCACAGATACAACTCTAAATCTGCTAGATGCGCCAAATAAATGGGCGCTGGTGATAGCCTCTGTGCAAGCGAATCTAAATCAACCAACGAAAACGCCTGCATGCCCGCACTGACAGCGGCTTTAAGACCACTTAAGCTGTCTTCCACAGCTGCGCAGTGCTCAGGGGCGACACCTAAAAATTCTGCTGCCAGCAAAAAGAGTTTGGGATCAGGCTTAAACGTATGGTGGTCATAGGCACTAAAGAGGCTATCGGGATTTTGAAAAAATGGCAATAAACCTGTGAGTCCAAGCGTGTGTTCGGCTTTAACGCGAGGTCCATTGGTCGCTAAAGCAACGGGGATGCCACGTGCGCGCAGGTGTACCAGCATGGCCTTTGCACCTTCAATTTCTTTGAGTTCTTGGTCGAATTTGACTGCCATCGCAGCACGCACTTCGGTTGCAAACTCTTCGGGCATGGGCGTTTCGCTAAAGCTATTGATCGTCTCGATATTGAGCGCCATATTGCGCCCCGTATAGCTGTGGACGAAGGCATCAAAGCCCATGTTGCAGCCGTACTTTGTAGCTACTTCATGCATGGCCTTAGCACCGAGCACTTCGCTATCGACCAGCGTGCCATCGCAATCAAAAATGACAGCCTTAATTTTTTTATTATTTTTTGTCATTTGCATTTTTAATTTTTTCTTCAATCGCAGTGCCTAGGTCTAGTACCGCTGCCGCATAGTAGTAACTATTGTTGTATTTGGTAATGACAAAAAAGTTGTCATCGACAGGGTATTGCGTCGATGCCTCTTCGCCATTCTCTAATTCAACCACCGCTTGCTGAAAAGCCAAGCCAGCACGGCTTACAACGTTGGACTTATAGCCATAAGCTTTAAAGTAATTGGCGATGGAGCCCACCATGTCACTTTGTGATTGCCACAAATCAATCTTGCCATCACCATCAAAATCGATGGCATGCTTGCGCCACGAGCTGGGCATGAACTGCGGCCAACCCATTGCGCCTGCATAACTGCCTTTGTAGCTTGTGGGTTCGCGCCTCATTTGCGTGGCGAGCACCAACAACTGCGCTAGCTCACCGCGAAAGTAAGCCACGCGGGCTTCGCGCCTTGGATGCTCCGTTGGATAGTCAAACGACAAGGTTGCCAGCGCATCCAGCGCGCGAAAGCTACCTGTATTACGCCCATAAATCGTCTCGACACCCAAGATACCCAGCACGATCCCAGGCGGAACGCCATACTCGGTCTCAGCTCTTTGTAATGCTTCTTTATTGGCTTGCCAAAATGCTACGCCGGCGTCAATGTGCAGCGACGTCACAAATCGACTGCGGTACACCGTCCAATTTTTCTTGCCACCAACGGGGCCTGGCGACATCAGCTTGATCACCAGTGGTAATCGTTTTGCCGCGCCAATTTGTGCACGCACCCACGCTGGATCTAAGTTTTCTTGCTCTGAAATAGCATCCGCCAGCGACATGGCATCTGCATTTTTAGCATAGCTAACTATTTTTTCAATTTTTTGCTTAGCCTTTTTACCTCTCTTGGAGGCCGCATCCACATTGGCTTGGAGACCAATGGCGAATAAAAAAATAAGGAAGATTTGATAAAAAATACGCATAAAAATACGCATGCCTAACGGTTTATGAAATAGGTTTTAAGCTGATGCCGAGATTGACGCTTAAGTGTAGCCACATCGTATTTTTGTGCGCCATAGCGCGCCACCTCCAATTTTTCGAGCCATGCTTTCATTTGCAGTGTCGCATTGGGCCATAAAGATGCAATTTCACGCGGCGTAGCATTCTCAGGAATTTGTACGCCTTGCTGCAAAGCCTTATCCCGTATGGCCTCTACGAGTGCTAGCCACGGATCTTGCTTACCTGACCCGCGCCAAGCATAAACCGCTACGCCCAGCAAAAGCAAGATCAGCAGCACCGCATCCAGCAGTTGCACCAAGTCCTTCCAACTGGGCTCGTCAATCCCCAAGCGCTTGAGCCAACTCATTTGCGTGGCTTGGTTGTAGCCTGCAAACCATGCCTCCCATGCGTGATTGGTCGCTTCCCAACTTTGCCGCGCTCGCCAAAAAATTTTAAACCACCCCCCGCGCCCTTGCTGAGCCAGCTGCGCAGGCGCTTGGTTAAAGCTCTCGGCGTTTTGGATACGCGCAGGCGCGACCACGGCTGTCGGATCGACGCGTTGCCATGCGCCAGCATCTCGCCCTCCATCCCAATACTCCGCCCACGCATGGGCATTGCTATTGCGTACCACCTGCAAGCCGTCCACTGGGTTGATCTCTGCACCTTGGTAGCCCGTTACCACGCGTGCTGGAATGCCAAGGCTACGCATCGCAACCACAAAGGCTGTGGCGTAATGCTCGCAAAAGCCTAGCTTGCGGTCAAACAGCAGCTCATCCACCACATGCAAACCGTAGCTGCCAGGTGAAAGCGTATAGCGATAGCCACCACGCCTCAGCACCTCCAGCAGATAGTGACTCCACTGCGTATTGTTAAGATTTTGAAACTGCGCATCTTCTCGTAAGCCTTGCAGCCATTGGCTTGTACGAGGATTGCTGCCTAACGGCAGAGCTAATGTGGCTTCCAGGTAAGTGCGGCTTCGGCTTTCGGCATCCGTGCGCAAGTCTGCTGCAATGGTGGCGCGATAAGGTTTGCCATCTTCAGGACTGATGGCGTAATCACGACCCGCATACTCGGGCGCATCGAATTGTGCTTGGGGTTTGGCAATAGCGGGGTTGCCCACGTGATAGCTCGTCCACGTCCGGCCATCAAAGCGCGGCAGCACATAGCTGCGCA
>JANXRP010000162.1 GCA_025352965.1 Comamonadaceae bacterium | reverse complement strand
ACATCAGGCCGTGGCACGCATCATGGCTTTGGCTCGCAGCTTGAATGGTGTGATTTCGGGCGAGCACGGCATTGGCATTACCAAGCTGGAATTTTTGAGTGATGCAGAGTTGCAACCCTTTGCGGACTACAAAGCCAAGGTAGATCCTGAGGGGCGCTTTAATAAAGGCAAACTGCTGCGCACCGAATACGTGGCGGATTTGACTAATGCGTACACGCCTTCGTTTGGCCTGATGGGGCACGAATCTCTCATCATGCAACAGTCCGACATTGGCGCGATCGCCGACAGCGTGAAAGACTGCCTGCGCTGCGGCAAATGCAAACCCGTGTGCGCGACCCATGTGCCGCGTGCCAATTTGCTCTATAGCCCACGCAACAAAATTTTGGCAACTTCGCTCTTAGTCGAAGCATTTTTGTACGAAGAACAAACACGGCGTGGCGTGTCGCTCAAGCACTGGGAAGAATTTGAAGACGTGGCAGATCACTGCACGGTCTGTCACAAGTGCCTCTCACCTTGCCCCGTCAACATTGACTTTGGCGATGTGTCCATGAATATGCGTAACTTACTGCGCAAAATGGGACAAAAGTCGTTCCGTCCTGGCAATGCGGCTGCGATGTTCTTTTTAAATGCAACCAATCCTGAGACTATCAAGATGATGCGTGTGGCCATGGTGGGCATAGGTTTCAAGCTGCAACGCTTGGCTAATCAGGTGTTCCGCTTGGCAGCAAAAAAACAAACTGCTAAACCACCATCGACGGTAGGACGAGCCCCCATCAAAGAGCAGGTGATTCACTTCATCAACAAGAAGATGCCAGGGAATTTGCCAAGGAAAACGGCACGTGCGATGCTGGATATTGAAAATTCGGACTACGTGCCGATCATTCGGAACGCCAAAACCACGACGACGGAATCAGAAGCGGTATTTTATTTTCCAGGTTGTGGCTCGGAGCGTTTGTTCAGCCAAGTCGGTCTTGCCACGCAGGCCATGCTGTGGCACGCAGGCGTGCAAACCGTCTTGCCACCTGGCTATTTGTGCTGCGGTTATCCGCAAAAAGGCAGCGGGCAATTTGACAAGGCCGAAAAGATCATCACCGACAACCGCGTGCTCTTTCACCGCGTCGCCAATACGCTCAACTACTTAGATATCAAAACCGTGGTGGTGAGTTGCGGTACGTGCTACGACCAGTTGCAAGGTTATGAGTTCGACAAAATTTTCCCAGGCTCGCGCATCATTGATATCCACGAGTATCTACTTGAGAAAAATATCACTCTGAACACCAGCCAGCAAGGCGCATACCTGTATCACGACCCGTGCCACAGCCCCATGAAGCTGCAAGCACCCATGAAAACGGTGAAGGCGCTCGTTGGCGACACGGTGCTAGAGAGCGAACGCTGCTGCGGCGAGAGTGGCACACTGGGCGTGACACGTCCTGATATTTCGACGCAAGTGCGCTTTAGAAAAGAGGAAGAGCTGCAGGCCAATGTAGCTGAGCTTCGCGGCATGGTTGCCGCTACAAGCCAAGCAGGGCAAGGCTTGCAGCCTAATGGTCATGTCAAAATATTAACCAGCTGCCCAAGTTGCTTGCAGGGGCTTTCACGCTACGGCAACGATTTGAACAACGGTCTTTTAGAGGCTGACTACATTGTGGTGGAGATGGCAAATCAAATCTTAGGGGCAGATTGGATGCCCAAGTACGTGGCTGCTGCCAACACAGCAGGCATTGAAAGAGTGTTGGTCTAACTCATATATTTAGGAGATAACAGCATGATGGTTTTAAGGGTTTTTAAAGTCGTCATGTTGACGATAGGTTTCATCCTCCCAAGCATGTCATCGCAAGCGCAAGGCTACCCCACGCGCTCCATCAAAATTGTGGTGCCCGCTACTCCTGGCGGCGCGATTGATCAAATTGCCCGCTCGCTGGCTGACAAGCTAACCGTATCGCTTGGGCAATCAGTGATCGTGGAGAACAAACCTGGTGCCTCTAACAATTTGGGCACTGACTTTGTCGCCAAGAGTGCGCCCGATGGCTACACCTTGGTCATCGTCGCGTCCAGTCATGCGACCAATAAGTTTTTGTTTAAAGCGTTGCCATACGACCCCGTCAAAGACTTTGCGCCTGTGGCCTATACCCACGTCGTGCCGCTGCTTTTGGCCGTGCATCCGTCCGTTCCTGCTAAAAACGTAACCGAGTTGGTTGCTTGGATTAAAGCCAATCCCAATCAAGCCAGCTTTGCATCAAGCGGTCCTGGCAGCTCGCTGCACATGGCAGCGGAGCTCTTTATGAGCATGAGCAAAACCAAGATGCAGCACATCCCGTACAAAGGCAGCTCAGCAGCGCACCCTGATTTGTTGGCTGGCAGAACTTCGATGATTTTTGATCCGCTGCCTGCCATCAGAGCGCACGTCAAGTCGGGCGCTTTGCGTGGACTGGCCGTGACGACATCGACTCGCTCCACCGTCATGCCTGAGTTGCCTACAGTAGCCGAATCGAGTGGCTTTGCGGGCTACGACGCTAGCACATGGGGTGGCATTTTGGCGCCTGCCGGTACGCCAAAAGAAATCGTGGCAAAGTTAAACGTCGCCATCAATGACGCGCTCAAACTGCCCGATGTGCGCACACGCTTATCGGGATCAGGGATTGAGATTCAAAGTGGAACGCCTGAGCAATTTGGCAAAGTCATCCAAAGCGAAGTTGACAAATGGGGACGTATTGTTAAAGAGGCTGGCATTCAGCCTGAGTAGTTACAAAATATACCGCGACAAGTCTTCATTTTTAGCAAGCTCTTTGAGCTTGCCATCCACATACGCTGCATCAATCGTGATGGTTTGTCCGCCTAGATTAGCAGCATCAAAACTCACTTCATCCAGCAAGCGCTCCATCACTGTGGAGAGTCTGCGTGCACCAATGTTTTCTGTGCGTTCATTCACCTCGAACGCCGTATTAGCAAGGCGCGTAATACCCTCTGGTGTGAACTCTAAACTGACGTTTTCAGTGCCCAACAGCGCCTGATATTGCTTGGTGAGCGAGGCGTGCGTGCTGGTGAGAATCGCCTCGAAATCCTTAACAGATAAGGATTGCAGCTCGACACGAATCGGAAAACGACCCTGCAACT
Source organism: Comamonadaceae bacterium (assembly GCA_025352965.1). Lineage (GTDB taxonomy): Bacteria > Pseudomonadota > Gammaproteobacteria > Burkholderiales > Burkholderiaceae_C > JASGCK01. Next base: position 12,895 of record JANXRP010000162.1, on the reverse strand, counting down.
CAGGAATCAAATCGCTGGGCTTGCTAAAGTGAAATGCGCCGCTGGCAATAAACAAAATATGATCGGTTTTAACGATGCCGTGCTTGGTGGAGACGCTTGTACCCTCCACCAGCGGCAGCAAGTCGCGCTGCACACCTTGGCGCGACACTTCTGCGCCGCCAGACTCGCCACGCGTCGCCACTTTGTCGATTTCGTCAATAAACACGATCCCGTTTTGCTCTAGATTCGTGAGTGCCTGCATCTTAATGTCCTCATCACTCACCAGCTTGTCGGCCTCTTCGTCTGTCAGCACTTTGAGCGCATCGACAATTTTTAATTTGCGTGTTTGCTTCTTGCTCTCTTGCATTTGACCAAACATACCTTTAATTTGCTCGGCCATGTCCTCCATGCCCGCAGGGCTCATCACCTCAATCGTGTGATGGTTTTGCACTTGCACATCGACTTCAATTTCTTTATCGGCAAGCTCACCTGCTTGCAATTTTTTACGGAAGGTTTGGCGCGCCACGCTCTCGTTAGGTGGCGGAACAGCTTGACTCGATCCCAAACCGAAATCGCCTTTGCTGTCACTGCGGGCAGGTGGCACGAGGATGTCGAGCACGCGCTCTTCGGCGAGCTCGGCAGCACGTACGCGCACGCGCACCGTGGCGGCAGCGCGTTCTTGCTTAATCGCGATGTCGGCCAAGTCGCGGATGATGCTGTCCACGTCTTTGCCGACATAACCCACCTCGGTAAATTTGGTCGCTTCCACTTTGATAAATGGTGCATCAGCCAGCTTTGCCAGACGGCGTGCAATCTCCGTTTTTCCCACGCCCGTGGGGCCAATCATGAGGATGTTTTTGGGCGTAATCTCTTGCCGCATGTCGCCTTCGACTTTGCTTCTGCGCCAGCGATTTCTGAGGGCAATCGCTACTGCACGTTTGGCGGCTTTTTGACCGACGATGTTTTGATCTAATTCAGAAACAATTTGCTGTGGGGTAAGTGACGACATGAAAAATTACAGAGTCTCGATGATGTGGTTGTGGTTGGTATAGATGCACAAATCCGCTGCAATGGTGAGCGATTTTTTAACAATCTCTGCTGCCGATAGCTCGGTGTTATCCAGCAAACCCTTGGCTGCGGCCTGTGCATACGCACCGCCCGAACCAATGGCCACGATGCCGTGCTCGGGCTCTAGCACATCGCCATTGCCTGTGATAATGAGCGACGCCGTGCTGTCGGCCACGGCCAACATGGCCTCTAGGCGACGCAGTACACGGTCGGTGCGCCAGTCTTTGGTCAGCTCAATCGCAGCGCGAACCAAATGGCCTTGATGCTTTTCTAACTTAGCTTCAAAACGCTCGAACAACGTGAACGCATCAGCGGTTGCGCCAGCAAAACCTGCCAGCACTTTGTCGTGATGCAGTCTGCGGATTTTGCGTGCCGTGGATTTGATAACGATAGAGCCCAGCGTGACTTGGCCATCGCCGCCCAGTGCGACGCGCCATTGCTTCGTACCGTCTGGGCTGGTAATCTCGCGGCGCACTGACAAAATCGTCGTGCCGTACATACTATCTGCACGGTGGTGGTTGGGGTCTAGGGACATGTTCTTTTCTCTTGATCAATCTCGACGAATCGTCACTTTGGCATGGTCGTATAGATTTTGCATCGCAAAGTAAGCAGCCAGTACCCGATGAACGCCTTGTAATTCCAATTGCATACCTTGCACTTTGGCGGCCTGAGCAAAGCGCGCGATGGCCATGGTCGCGACGGGATCACAACGCACCAATCTGTCGCAGCGGATCACCATCCCATCCGTTGGCACTAGCGCAGCAAGCAGTTTAACCGCGCGTCCTGCATCCAACGTGCCGTATAACTCTGGCAACATATTCGTTGGCTCTGCTGCATTCGTCTGTGGCTCCCCCGCATCACTTGTCAAGTCAAAACGGCACTCAGGACGAGTCCAATCGGGGGGGGAAATTTCAAACTGAACGCTGTAGTCAATAGCAACATCCTCAAAAACTTGCACACGATTTTGGCAGCGCAACAGCGCTAGCCGTGCCAACCAAGACTCTGCTGATTCGGGATCAAACGACTGTTCAAGTTCGGTTATTCCGCGCACGTAGCAATGCACGGACTGCGTTGCCAGATAGTGCAGCGCCGACCTCAGTAAATGCCACTGCGTCGCATCAACGGCAGCAAAGGCTCGCCAATCCACCACCAACTGCCGTTGTAATTTGATAGCGGCTTGCACTGCTATTTGCAGCGCAAGAAGTGTCTCTTCTGTCAAAGTCACTGGTGCCACCCACTCTGCTCGCTCAGCACCTTGTAGGGACGAACCTTCATGCTCGCGCTCGGCTATTGCCGCTTGCTGCGGGATAGAGACCCAAGAAGGTGGTGAGCGTCCAAAACGAATAGAAAAATCCAGCGCCAATGCTTCGAAACGATCCATTTGATCACTCGCTCGGTACAAATCAAATAGCACGAGCCAAGTCGGCACACGATCATGCTGTTGACCGCGCTCGCCAATCGCCTGCTCTAACAGGGTTTGTGCGATTTGTGTTTTGTGATTGGCAAATTGCTCGCCCGCCTGTTGAACCGTATTGGGTTCTTGAGGCTGTATCGTCATACTTTGTGTGGTTTTGGCTAGCCTATCAAAGGCTTGAATTTGCGTCAGCTGAAAGCCATCTGCATCCGAGCTTGTGTGACTCGTACTGTGCTCGAACAGTTGCTGATTCATTTGCGCTTCTAGCGCGTCAATTTTCTCAATGGCTTGGGTAGAAGCAAAGCTACGAGATTGCTGCGATGCAGGCTGATCAACTGGAGGAGCTTCAGCTTTGCCGCGCTGCACCATGAGTCGACGCAAGGCGTTGAGCTCGCGGTGCCGAACGAGGTCGGCGTTCTGTTTGCTCTCTAAGGGCATTAGTCTCCGAACATTTTTTGTTTGAGTTCGCGGCGCTGCTGGGCCTCTAGCGACAACGTCGCCGTAGGACGGGCAATCAAGCGACTCACGCCAATAGGCTCACCCGTTTCATCGCAGTAACCATAATCATCTTGATCAATACGTCCAATCGATTGTTGGATTTTTTTGAGCAGCTTGCGCTCGCGATCACGTGTACGCAGTTCCAGCGCGTGCTCTTCTTCAATCGTGGCGCGGTCCGTTGGGTCTGGTACAACGGCGCTGTCGTCACGCATGTGCTCGGTGGTTTCAGATGCGCTTTTTAGGATGCTGTCACGTAGCTCACAAAGCTTGAACTTAAAGAACGCGAGCTGCGTTTTGTTCATGTACTCGTCATCAGGCATCGCAATCACTTCTGCGTCTGTTAACTCATGCGGCTTTGTCGTTTTCCAATTAGCTGCTAACTTAGCATTCTTTTTAATAGGCGCAGGAATCACCGCAGGGTTGAGCACTTGCCCAAGACCCGTCGGGGTATGAACCAGTTTGGCCGAGGTCTGCACCTGAACAGCTGTGGGCGGCGCCACATAATTTTTATCAGCCCCTTTACGTGCTTTGGGAGGCTTCACCAATGGAACAACCACAGGAGTTGCCACCACCACTTCGACTTTAGATACTTTTACCTTAGGCACTTTCACCTTCACCTCGGGTTTTGCAACTGGCTTAGCCTTAGCCTTAGCCTTCGGCTTGGCGACAGGCTTTTTTGCAAGGGCTTTGACGGGCACTACTTTTTTGACAGGCGCTGGTTTTTTAGCGGGGGCAGACTTTTTGGTCGGGACGGCTTTTTTAGCTGCTTTAGCGGGAGTTTTCATTTTGGAAGCGAGTAAGTCAAAAGGGGGCGAATAAAGCCAACGGGCGCGCGATTGTAGCTTGTTTGCGCGCTCTATTTAAGGGCAGCTTTGGTATTGCCGTGCTAGATGGACAAGAGAAGTGGCATCAGGATCACGAATCCCAAGTTTCGTCATCGCTTCGGCGACAGCGGGTGCTAACTTTTTAGCCGCTTTGGCATCTAAAAATAAGGCCCGTGATCGCCGCGCTAGCACGTCCGATGCTGTACGAGCAAACTCGTGCTCTACCGCATAGCGAACAAAGTCAGGGTCGGCAGCTGCTGCAATGCTGGGGGTGTTGCATGGGCTGTCCGCGCCCAAAATAGGCAGAGTCTCTGTGACGCAGTCTTGTGCGGCTGTCAAAGGCAGTAGCTTGGCAGCCAGCGCATGCGCCATCACGTCTTCTGACATCGCGCGGTACGTTGTCCACTTGCCGCCTGTCACGGTGAGAAGTCCGTTCGCTGCGATCTCAATGGTGTGCTCACGGCTAATGGCCTTGGTCGATTGGCTTTGACCCGCACTCACATCTTGCACCAGCGGCCGCAACCCTGACCAGATGCTCAGCACATCCGCCCTTGTCGGTGCGCGCTTTAAATAATGCGCGGCTTCACCCAAAATGAAATCCACATCGGCCGTGTCGGCCTGTGGCTCGCGGCTGGCAGTGTCCACGGGCGTATCGGTTGTGCCCAAAATGAGATGCCCCAACCACGGAACGATAAACAACACGCGCCCGTCACGCGTTTTGGGAATCAGCATGGCCGAATCGGTTGGCATAAAGTCACGGCTCACGACCAAATGCACACCTCGGCTAGGCCTGACTAGATGCGGAATATTCAGATGTGGATTAGCGGCAGACACATCTGCACCGCGCAGTCCATCCACCCACACACCCGTGGCATTAATCACGCAGTTGCTTTGAACGTCGTAGCCTTGCTTTGTTTCTTGATCGACCACATGCACACCGACCACTTTGCCTGCATCTTCAATCAAACGATCTACCTTGCAGTAGTTAAAAACGAGTGCGCCAAAGCTTGCGGCTGTTCGCGCTAAATCAATCGCTAAGCGTGCGTCATTAAACTGCCCATCCCAATAACGCACGCCACCTGACAAGCCATCGGAGCGCACACCAGGTAAAACTTGGCGCACTTCTGCGCTAGATAAAAATTCTGTTGCACCGAGTCCATGCGAGCCAGAAAGCGCGTCATACATCTTGAGTCCGACGCCATAAAACGGACGCTCCCACCACTGGAAGCTGGGCATCACAAATTGCAGCGGGTGCGCGTTATGCGGCGCGTTCGACAAGAGGCGACTACGCTCGCGCAGCGCCTCGCGCACCAGCGGAATGTGCCCCTGCGCCAAGTACCGCACACCACCGTGTACCAACTTGGTAGCCCGCGAAGACGTGCCCGAAGCGAAATCATGCGACTCAAACACCGCCACACTGAGGCCACGGCTAGCGGCATCTAGCGCCGTGCCAAGCCCCGTGGCACCGCCGCCCACCACAATCATGTCAAAGCGCGGCGATTGGGTCAATTTAGCAAACGATTGTTCGCGCGAAAGTTGCTGGGGCATCCTTTGTTGTTTTGCCATTATTTTTTAGCCCAACCGCAACTGCGTGCCACGGCCTCTAACCAGCGCTCTCGCTTTCGTTTTCGTTCGCTATCTGACCACTGTGGCTCAAACCGCTTGTCCACCGCCCACTGCTCAGATAACTCGGCAGCGCTTTGCCACACCCCCACAGCAAGCCCGGCCAGATAAGCTGCGCCAAGCGCTGTGGTCTCCGTCACCCGAGGTCGCACCACAGGCACACCCAGCACATCGGCCTGCATCTGCATCAGCAAATTATTGGCAGTTGCCCCACCGTCTACGCGCAGCTCTGACAGCGCGATACCCGAATCGGCCTGCATCGCAGAGAACACATCCGCGCTTTGCAAACAAATCGCCTCTAGTGCAGCGCGGGCAATATGCGCGCGTGTCGTGCCGCGCGTCATACCCACGAGCGTGCCACGCGCAAAGCCATCCCAGTGCGGCGTACCCAGTCCCGTAAACGCAGGGACGAGATAGCAATCGTCTGCGCCCGTGACGCTAGCCGCCAACGCCTCTACGTCTGATGCTTTACTAATGATTTGCAAACCATCACGTAGCCACTGCACCGTTGCGCCTCCCATAAATACCGAGCCTTCGAGGCAATAGGCAGGAGAAACTTGAGCGGAACTCCAACCAATCGTAGTCAGCAATTTGTTGCTTGACTTAACCGCTGTAGTGCCCGTATTCATGAGCATGAAACAGCCTGTGCCATACGTGTTTTTGGCCGTCCCAGGCGCAAAACAGTTTTGCCCAAAAGTAGCCGCTTGTTGATCGCCCGCCACGCCCGCAATCGGGATGGATTGCTTTAAACCGACGGGTGCAAACAGCGCACGATCCGTCTCACCGAGCACGCCCGAGCTAGGTACAACGTTTGGCAGCACCGAGGTCGGAATATTGAACAGCGCAAGCAACTCTTTGTCCCACGCTAGCGTGTGGATGTTAAACAGCATCGTGCGCGAGGCGTTACTGACATCGGTGGCATGAACGCGTCCTGCGGTCAGCTTGTAGATCAACCAACTGTCCACCGTGCCAAAGCACAACTCGCCTCGTTCCGCGCGAACTCTCGCCGTGGGAACGTTGTCGAGCAGCCACTCCAGCTTGGTCGCCGAAAAATAAGCATCCAGCACAAGCCCTGTTTTTTGCTGAATCGTTTTCGCCTTACCCGATTGTCGAAGCGCCTCGCAGCGCACAGCTGTACGGCGATCTTGCCAAACGATGGCGTTGTAGATCGGCTCGCCCGTGGCACGATCCCACAGTACAGTCGTTTCTCGTTGATTGGTGATACCTACCGCGCAAACCTTATCCAGTGCGGCTTCGCCGTGCTTACTTGCCAGTAAGCCAAGGCTAGCAAGGCTTGCAGACAATTGACTTTGCCAAATCTCATTAGCATCGTGCTCTACCCAACCTGCTTGTGGAAAGATTTGCTGGAACTCTTCTGCATGACTCACCACCAAGCGGCCTGTCTCATCAAACACAATCGCACGCGAACTGGTCGTCCCTTGATCAAGCGCAAGAATGTATTTCATAGTGACGTTACTTGCTTTGAAACATGCTATCGCGTGACAAAAAGCTAATGTCCACGTACTGGCTGCCATGATGACTTTTGCTGTAGTCAAGCACAAAGCCATCTAAGTCAATCCGCCCTGCATTGCCAAGTCCTCTAAGCAACGAAGTACGCGTGATTTTTGTGGGCCCCACCGCTTGGATAACACGCACCATTGTTTTAGCGGCCAAGCAAGCTTCTAACGAGGTGTAGCTCAACTGCGCACCCGTCAAGTCTTTGATCAGCTTGGCGCAGTCCTTGAGTACGGCATTTTTGAATAACATCGCGCCGTAAGGTGCAGGAACTACTTGCGACACAATCGCCCCGCGAGCCACCAAGCCATAGCTTCTAGCCAGCTCATCAGGATTTACAAACGAGAGTGCTGTCACGGGCATGCTAAGCGCCTTTGCTTGCGCCGCTTGCATGTAGTCGCCCACCACAGAATATTGGGTCGTAAACAGCATGTAGTGGGGCGGGTCTTTAAAGACGGCCTCAAACGCAGCCTCACCTAATTTAACGTTACGTTTAACGGCTAGACTGCGCGGCTTATTAGCGGCATCAAAAGCGCCCATCACCATTTGCACATTCGACTTGCCCGCTTCGTCGTCGTAGTAGACCACCACCGCTTTACTTGAACCCGTATTTTTAAGCACATCCGCTAGCTTGAGCGATTCATCCAAATACGAAGCCCTCACCGTAAAAACATTCGGATGATCACGGGCACTGGGCGAACCTGTAAACGGTGCAAAGAGCGCCATGCCTTTAGCGGCGATTAACGGCAGCGCATCTAGGCTGGTGGTCGCGGAGTTATAACCAAACAACGCCACGACTTTATCGCCATCCAAAAGTTTTTTGGTGTTCTCTAGAGCCTGTACGCGACTATTCGCGTTATCCAGCGTGATCAGTTGAATCTTGCGTCCACCCAATGCGCCGCTGTTATTTGCTTTAGTAAACACCGCCAGCGCGCCATCCCGCATATCACGACCAATCTCTGCATTGCTCCCCGTCAGCGGTACCGACTGCCCCAGCACGATGTCTTGCGCTTGAGCTGAAACAAACCAACACATCACGCTTGCCATCAAACCCATCCGAAGCATTAGATTTTTCATATATACATTCGCTCAACTTTTAGAGATTAGCGCGAGAACTGATTACCTCTAGACAAAATGGTTAAGTCCACAAAACTGCTACCGCTATTGGTCCTGCTGTAGTTCACCACAAAACCATCCAAGTCAATCCGACCTGCGTTCTCCAAACCACGAAAAAGCGATGCCCGCGTGACTTTAGTGGCGCCCACTTTTTGTATCACCCGCACAATCGTTTTTGCGGCCAAACAAGACTCTAGTGATGTGTAATTTAGTGTCGCATTATTGAACTCTTTCATCAAAGCTGCGCAATCTTTAATAGCCGCATTCTTAATCAATGCTGAACCCTTGGGTGCGGGCACAACCTGCGACACAAGCGTGCCGCGTGCCACCGTACCGAAGGTATCGGCTAGCTCATCAGGATTCACAAAAGACACCGCGGCAACAGGAAGGTTCAGTCCCTTCGCTTGAGCGGCCTGTAACAACTCGCCCACCACAGTAAATTGAGTGGTTGCCAAAACGTAATGTGGTGGATCATTCAAGATGGTAGCAAACGCTGCCGCATCTAACTTGGTGTTGCGCTTCACGGCTAAGGCTCGTGGCTTATTGGACACATCAAAAGCGCTCATCGCCGACTCCAAATTGGATTTACCTGCCTCGTCGTCGTAATACAACACAACCGCCTTGGTTGCGCCAAAGTTTTTTTGATGCTCCACAATTTTTGCTGTTTCATCGGCATAAGACGCTCGGATCGTGAATACATGCGAATCGCTGCGCAGACCCGCAGATCCTGTGAAGGGGGCAAAAAGAGCCATTTCGTTTTGCTTTAAAAACGGCAGCGTATCCAGACTCGTGGTTGCCGAGTTATAGCCAAATAGCAAAACTGCCTTTTTAACGTCTAACAATTCTTTTGTGTTCTCAAGCGCACGCGCCCGCGTGTTAGCGTTATCCAGTGTGATGAGCTGAATCTTGCGTCCGCCCAATAAATTGGCTGCATTCACCTTGCTGAACACCGCCAAGGCACCATCCCGCATATCACGGCCAATATCGGCATTCGTGCCCGACAGCGGCACCGATTGACCCAGCACAATGTCTTGCGCTTGTAGGTTGGTACTTGTCAAACCTAGCACCATAGATAACCAGATAATGGGGTGCTTCATTGCGTTTCTCCGTTGTCAAAATAATGAGCTTTTATCCATGAGCAGTTTACACCTTACCAAGACACACATTGGCTTTATCGGCGGTGGCAATATGGCCAGCGCCATCATTGGCGGTCTGCTCAAAGCAGGCATGTTACCTGCGCAGTTCACGATCGTTGAGCCGTTTGAAGCGACACGCGACAAACTGCAGGCCGACTTTTGCATTGGCTCGCAAGCCACAGCCGATAAGGCTTTGACGAGATGCGATTTGGTGCTGTGGGCGGTCAAACCGCAAGTTTTTAAAGAAGCGGCTGCACCTGTTGCAGCACTCACAAAAAACGCACTGCACCTCAGCGTGGCTGCGGGCGTGACCAGCAGCTCGATTGCCGCATGGCTAGGCACCCAGCGTATTGTGCGCGCCATGCCCAACACGCCAGCCCTTATCGGGCAAGGTATCACGGGACTTTTTGCTCGGGAAGGTGTATCAGATATGGATCGCGCCTTGGTCGATGCTGTGATTGGCGTGACGGGACAGCATCTGTGGTTTGACGAAGAGTCTAAATTGGATGCAGTCACCGCGATCTCGGGTTCAGGGCCTGCGTATGTGTTTTATTTTTTAGAGGCCATGGTGGAAGCCGCGCTAGGTATGGGCTTGACGGAAGATCAAGCTAGAAGCCTTGCTACATCGACCTTTGCGGGCAGTACGGCTTTGGCAGCCTCATCCAGTGAGCCTCTCAGTGTGCTGCGCGAGCGTGTGACCAGCAAAGGCGGCACTACCTATGCAGCGCTCACGCACATGGAAAACAAAGAAGTAAAAGCTACGTTTGTCGCGGCTATGCAAGCGGCTGCGGCACGCGCTAAAGAACTTGGCGCTCAATTTGGGTAAACACAAATGGCAAAGGACAAAACCATCTTCACCTGCAACGACTGCGGCGGCACGTCCAGTAAATGGGCGGGCAAGTGCCCGCACTGCGGCGCTTGGAACAGCATGGTGGAGAGTACGCTTGTGCCAACTGGCGAATCGAAAAATAGACTGAGTCAAACGACCTACTCAGGACTCACGCCAACCACCGCGCTAGTGGCGCTCTCTGACATTGAAGCCGCAGACTTTGACCGCACACCCACGGGGCTGGATGAGCTAGACCGCGTACTAGGCGGCGGCATGGTCGAAGGCGGCGTAGTGCTGATTGGCGGCGACCCCGGCATTGGTAAGTCCACACTACTCTTGCAAGCCTTAGACAGCTTACAACGCGCAGGGCTCAAGACGCTCTACGTCACAGGCGAAGAAAGCGGCGCACAAGTGGCGCTACGTGCCAAGCGGCTGGGCATCAACAACTCGCGCGTGCAGGTGATGGCGGAAATTGGCCTAGAAAAAATCCTAAGCGTGCTCAATCACGAGCAGCCCAATATCGCGGTCATCGACTCCATCCAAACGATGTACTCCGATCAACTGACCAGCGCCCCAGGCTCGGTGGCGCAGGTGCGCGAATGTGCTGCTCATCTGACCCGCATGGCAAAGGCGACGGGCATTGGCGTAGTGCTAGTTGGGCACGTCACCAAAGAAGGCGCTCTGGCAGGGCCGCGCGTGCTGGAGCACATGGTGGACACCGTGCTCTACTTTGAGGGCGATACGCATTCCAACTTCAGGCTGATTCGCGCTATCAAAAACCGCTTCGGTGCGGTCAACGAAATTGGCGTTTTCGCCATGACCGAGAAGGGACTCAAGGGCGTGAGCAACCCCAGTGCCATCTTTCTGAGCACTCATCCCGAGCCCGTGCCAGGCAGTTGCGTCATGGTCACGCTGGAGGGCACGCGCCCACTGCTGGTTGAAATTCAAGCGTTGGTGGACGGCGGCGGAAACAGCCCGCGCCGTCTATCCGTTGGCCTAGACCGCGACCGCTTGGCCATGCTGCTCGCCGTGCTGCACCGCCATGCGGGCGTGGCGTGCGCAGACCAAGACGTATTCGTTAATGCGGTGGGCGGCGTGCGCATCTCCGAACCCGCAGCCGACCTGGCGGTACTCTTGTCGATCACCTCCAGCCTACGCGGCAAGCCCTTGCCCAAAGGCTTTATCGCATTTGGCGAAGTCGGCCTAGCAGGCGAAGTCCGCCCTGCTCCGCGCGGGCAAGAGCGCCTAAAGGAAGCCGCGAAGCTGGGGTTCTCGGTAGCAGTTGTGCCCAAGGCGAATATGCCAAAAGGTGCTGCAAAAAAAGAATTTGAAGGGCTGACTATCCACGGCGTGGAGCGGGTGGAAGAGGCGATTAATTTGGTGCGGGGATTGGGGTGAAGGTTGAAGTGATAGGCATTAATAACTGATAAAATATACAGTTATTAAATTGAGGAATTGCCATGGGCAAAAGTAATAAAACGACGATTGATGTTCAAGGTGCCGCTATTACGGTACTTACACATCCCAAAGACGATTTGATTTGCTTGACAGATATTGCTCGCGTAAAGAATGCTGAACGCTCGGATGATTTGGTGCGAAATTGGCTTAGAAATCGCAATACGGTTGAATTTTTAGGTGTATGGGAACGACTAAATAATCCCAATTTTAATTCCGTGGAATTCGACGGAATTAAAGCTCAAGCTGGTCTTAATAGCTTTGCGATGACGCCAAGACAATGGATCGATAAAACTAATGCAATTGGCATCGTCTCACAAGCTGGTCGCTACGGTGGCACCTATGCGCACAAGGACATTGCGTTTGAGTTTGCCTCCTGGATCTCGGTGGAGTTCAAACTCTATCTCATCAAAGAGTTTCAACGGCTTAAAACGGATGAGAGCCAGCGATTATCACTCGCATGGGATTTGAATCGAACGCTCTCGAAACTCAATTACCGCATTCACACCGATGCGATTCAAACGCATTTAATTCCAGCCGCGATTACACCTGCACAAGCCTCCAACACTTATGCCAACGAAGCGGATATTTTGAACGTAGCGCTATTTGGGCAAACAGCCAAAGAGTGGCGCGATAGTCATCCCGAGCTCAAAGGAAATATGCGAGATATCGCCAGCATCGAGCAATTGTTGGTGCTGGCGAACATGGAAAGCTTGAATGCAGAACTCATTCACATGCAGTTGACACAGGCAGTGCGCCTTGCAAGATTAAATGAAGTCGCGATCAGGCAAATGCAAGTGCTCACAAAGGCTTATGCTGTGGGGCAATTGAAAGGGCAAGGCAATGGTGTCAAAAAGGTTTAATTCAGATGAGTTTATAGGCCTCTCGATTCACAGCATGGAGCGGGTGGAAGAAGCGATTAATTTGGTGCGAGGGTTGAACTGATGGAAATACGAGCTATCGAACAATCCGACTACGCCGCTTGGCTGCCACTTTGGGATGGCTATAACGCGTTTTATGGACGCGAGGGCGCAACCGCACTTGCGCCGCAAATTACGCAAACAACGTGGCAAAGATTTTTTGATTCAACCGAGCCTGTACATGCTTTGGTTGCCGAGCTAAATGGCGAAGTGGTCGGCATTGCACACTATTTATTTCATCGCAGAACTGCAGCAATCGAGCTATCGTGTTATCTGTCTGACCTATTTACACTGCCGCATCTGCGCGGCAAAGGTATCGGGCGCGCTTTGATAAACGGGGTGTACCAGGCGGCGGTATCGGCGGGATCAAAACGTGTGTACTGGCTAACTCACGAAACCAATGTGGCTGGACGTTTTCTTTACGACAAGGTTGCCAAACACGCTGGGTTTATTGTTTACGCAACCGACTTGTAGATATGACCCACACCTTCCTCTGGCACGACTACGAAACCTTTGGC
>JANXRP010000149.1 GCA_025352965.1 Comamonadaceae bacterium | reverse complement strand
GTGGATGTGCCGTTTCGCGGCGGCGCACCAGCTGTGCAGGCCTTGATGGCGGGTGAGATTGATCTGTTGATGGCGGACGTAGCCGCCGTCATTCCGCAAATTCAAGGCGGAAAAATCGTGGGGCTCGCTGTCACCGACACCAAACGCGCCAAAGAGTTACCAAACGTTCCCTCTGTGGTGGAGTCAGGCTACCCCAGCCTTGTTGCCGTCAATGCCTATTGCCTATTTGCCCCCGCAAAAACGCCAAAAGATATCGTTGCCAAAATTCAAAAAGCGATCGCAGCAGCACTGGCAACACCCGAACTTAAAGCGCAGTTTGAAAAATCAGGCATGCAAGCCGTTGGCAGCACAACAGAGGATTTAGAAAAATTGTTGCAAGCTCAAACAACCAAGTGGACACCGCTGGTAAGGGCGCTTGGCGTGCGTGTTGAATAAATTTTTAAAGAAAGAAAAAACCATGGACAACCAAAATATGACCGACCTCACACAACTCCACGTCACCATAGAAAACTTTGTTGCCATCCTCACCATGGATGCCCCGCCCGTCAATGCACTCACACGCACGTTGAATGACGAACTCACATTGGCGCTTGATCGCATCAGCGAAATGGACAGTGTTCGCGCCGTCGTACTCACGGGTGCGGGCAAAATCTTTTGCGCGGGTGCTGACTTAAAAGGACGTGCCGAAAACATCAAAGGTCCTGGTGATTTGCCAGCGCATTCGCGCCGCACACGCGAGTGCTTTCACGCCATCCGCGAATGCGCCAAACCCGTCGTCGTTGCCATCAATGGCGCGGCGCTCGGCTCTGGCATGGCGATGATTGCGTCCGCCGACATCTTGGTGGCGTGCGATAAAACCTCGGTCGGCCTACCTGAAGTGGATGTGGGACTCTTGGGTGGCGCACGCCATGCCATGCGACTTTTTAGCCATTCCAAACTCAGACGGATGGCGCTGACTGGTCTTCGTGTCAGTGGCGCAGAATTATTAAGTCTGGGCATTGTGGAAGCCTGCACCACAGCCGAAGAACTCATGCCAACCGCACTGGCGATTGCCGCGCAAATTGCATCTAAGAGCCCCGTCTCTACCCGCATGGGCAAACACACTTTGAACGTGATTGAAGACATGAGCCTGCGCGATGGTTATCGCTATGAACAAGACATGACCGCGATCATCGGCAAAACAGATGATGCACGTGAGGCGCAGTTGGCGTTTAAAGAAAAACGCGCACCTATTTTTGCGGGTCGATAAATGAAAACAGGCCCGCTGTCGCACATCAAAGTTTTAGATTTAAGCCGCATCTTGGCGGCACCGTGGTCGGGTCAAATCTTGGCGGATTTGGGCGCTGATGTCATCAAGGTCGAGCGCCCTAAAACGGGTGACGACACACGCTCTTGGGGACCGCCATTTTTAAAAGATGCGAGTGGCAATGACACGAAGGAGGCGGGCTATTACCTCGCTGTCAATCGTGGCAAACGCTCGATCACCGTGAACTTGGACTCCAAGGACGGGCAGCGCATTGTGCGTGAGTTAGCGCTGGCGTGCGACATCGTTTTAGAGAACTACAAAGTCGGCGCACTAGCTCGTTATGGCCTCGACGCGGTAAGCCTGCGCAAGCTCAATCCACGCCTCATTTACGCCAGCGTCACAGGCTTTGGGCAGACAGGACCACGGCGCGATCAAAGTGCCTATGACTTCCTTATTCAAGCCATGGGTGGCCTGATGAGCGTGACGGGCGAGCGTGACGACAAGCCAGGTGGTGGCGCACAAAAAGTAGGCGTACCGATTGTCGATTTGATGACGGGCATGTACACAGCTGTGGCAGTGTTAGCTGCATTAGAAAAGCGCAACCTCACAGGCATAGGCGACAGCATCGACATTGCTATGCTAGATGTGCAAGTGGCGACGCTTGCTAACCAAGCTATGAACTATTTGGTCTCGGGCAAAACGCCAAAACGAAGTGGCAATGCGCATCCCAATATCCAACCGCAAGATGTCTTTCCATGCAAAGACGGGGACTTTATTTTGGTGGTGGGTAACGACTCGCAGTTTGCTAAGTTGTGCGAAACGCTTGGTGTTGCTGATTGGGCATTGGACGAGCGCTTTGCGACCAACCCCGCACGTGTGCGCAACTTGCCCGTGCTGCAAGCCTTGCTGCGTGAGCGTTTTGCAAAATGGACAAGAGCCGATTTAATTGCCGCGCTCGACAAAGTCGGCGTGCCTGCGGGTGCTATTAATTCGGTCGCCGATGTGTTTGAAGAGCCACAGGTCAAGGCTCGTGAGATGTTGCGCTATGTCCCTCACCCCAGCGGCGTAGATGTGCCGCAAGTCGCTAGCCCTATGCGTTTTGTAGAGAACCCACTGCAAACGCAAACCGCGCCGCCACTGCTGGGCGCAGACAGCGAGTCCATCTTGGTAGAGCTTGGCTATGATGCGGCGGCAATCGACGTGCTTCAAAAAAATGGAGTCATCTAAATGAAATTGCATTGGTCACCCAAATCGCCTTACGTTCGCAAAGTGATGATCTGTGCGCATGAACTGGGTTGCACTGATCAACTCACGCTGGTGCGTTCGGTAGCCGCAATGTTGCAGCCCAACCCCGCCATCATGGCGGATAACCCGCTCAACAAAATCCCAACGCTGGTCTTAGAAGATGGCAGCACGCTCTTTGATTCACGCGTGATTTGCGAATATCTTAATGAACGATATGCGGGCACTTTGCATCCAAAAGAAGCCGCAACTAAATGGCAAGCACTACGCTGGCAAGCCTTTGGCGACGGGCTCTTGGACGCACTGATCCTCTGGCGTAACGAGCGCGAACGCACACAACCGCTCGCGCAATTGATTGCCGCTTTTCAAGCCAAAACCTTGGCAAGCCTTGCTCAGCTTGAGCTAGAGGTGGATGCCTTAAGCCGCAGTCCGTTTGCGATTGGCCACATTACGCTTG
>JANXRP010000135.1 GCA_025352965.1 Comamonadaceae bacterium | reverse complement strand
GCCTTTCGTGAGCCAACGCTGGCTCGGCGGCATGCTGACTAACTTTAAGACTGTTAAGACATCGATCAAACGCCTGAAAGATATGAAGGCTCAGATGGAAACAGGTTTGGACGCACTCAGCAAAAAAGAACAACTCACCTTCAGCCGCGAAATTGCTAAGCTTGAGCGCGATATTGGTGGTATTCAAGATATGAGCGAATTGCCAAGTGCGATTTTCGTGATTGACGTCGGTTATCACAAAATTGCTTTGCAAGAAGCTGCCAAGCTGGGCATCCCCGTCATCGGCGTGGTTGACACCAACCACTCACCAGTGGGCATTGCTTACCCAATTCCAGGTAACGACGACTCATCTAAAGCTGTGCAGCTATACGCCCGCGGTATTGCCGACGCTATTTTGGCTGGCCGTGCAAACGCTGTTCAAGAAGTGGTTGCTGCTGTGGCTGAAAGCGCGGACGAGTTCGTTGAGGTTACCGAGTAAGGACGACCACAATGACAATGATTACAGCAAGCATGGTCGCGGAACTCCGCGCTAAAACAGATGCGCCCATGATGGAGTGCAAAAAAGCTTTAACTGAAGCCGCTGGCGATATGGAAAAGGCAGAAGAGTTGCTCCGCGTCAAGCTGGGCAGCAAGGCAAGCAAAGCGGCTAGCCGCGTGACGGCTGAAGGCGTGATTGTGATTGCAACGACGGCGGATGCTGGCGCAATGCTAGAAGTCAACTGCGAAACAGATTTTGTGACTAAAAACGACAGCTTCTTGGCACTTTGCCAAGCGGCTGCGGATTTGATCGCTAAGCACAATCCAGCCGATATCGCTGCTTTGTCTGCACTGCCTTATACGCTTGACGGCTTTGGCCCAACGCTTGAGGATGTGCGCCGTGGCTTGATTGGCAAGATTGGCGAGAACATGAGCCTGCGTCGCTTCCAGCGCTATACGGGCTCTAGCCTTGCGACTTATTTGCACGGCACACGCATTGGCGTGGTGGTGCAGTACGCGGGCGATGCTGTCGCCGCTAAAGATGTGGCGATGCACATTGCCGCAATGAAACCTGTGTCTATGACTAGCGCCGACGTGCCACAAGCTTTGATTGACAAAGAGCGTTCTGTGGCAACGATTAAAGCTGCCGAATCTGGCAAGCCTGCTGAAATCGCGACCAAGATGATTGAAGGCTCCGTTCAAAAGTACTTGAAAGAAGTTAG
The DNA here is from genome assembly GCA_025352965.1 of Comamonadaceae bacterium. Taxonomy (GTDB): domain Bacteria; phylum Pseudomonadota; class Gammaproteobacteria; order Burkholderiales; family Burkholderiaceae_C; genus JASGCK01. The sequence goes on along the minus strand of JANXRP010000135.1, from coordinate 8,423 downwards.
CTTGTTCGATCAGTCTTTCGTGAAAAACGACAAACTGACCGTGGCTGCCATGCTCAAGTCGGTGAACACGACGATGACAGGCTTCACTATGTACGTTGTTGGTGAAGGCATTGAGAAGAAGGTGGACGATTTTGCTGCTGAAGTTGCTGCCCAAGTGGCCGCTGCCAAGGGGCAGTAAAACGGTTGCTGAAATCACACAAAAAGGCGCACACGATGCGCCTTTTTTATAATCTAAAAATACAATTCACTTAAGCTTAATTAAACCCATGAAACAGGAGCACACCATGACAAGTCCAGCCACTAGCGGTAAGCCTTATAAACGCATTTTGCTGAAACTTTCGGGTGAGGCTTTGATGGGGGATGATGCATTTGGTATCAATCGTGCAACCATTGTCCGCATGGTCGAAGAAATCGCAGAAATTACGCGCATGGGCGTACAAGTGGCGGTAGTGATTGGCGGAGGCAATATCTTTCGCGGTGTGGCGGGGGGCTCAGTTGGTATGGATCGCGCCACCGCGGACTACATGGGCATGTTAGCTACCGTGATGAATGCACTGGCGCTAGGTGACACGATGAATAAAGCAGGTCTGACAGCTCGCGTGATGTCTGCGATTGCGATTGAGCAAATTGTTGAGCCCTATGTGCGCCCCAAGGCGTTGCAATATCTTGAAGAGGGCAAGGTCGTGATTTTTGCCGCTGGCACGGGCAATCCATTTTTTACAACCGATACGGCGGCGGCTTTACGCGGTGCAGAGATCGGTGCTGAGGTTGTTTTAAAAGCAACCAAGGTGGACGGTGTCTACAGCGCAGACCCAGCCAAAGATCCGAGCGCTACGCGCTATGCCACGATAACATTTGACGAGGCCATTAGTCGCAATTTGGGTGTGATGGACGCGGCTGCATTTGCGCTCTGCCGCGATCAAAAATTACCGATCAAGGTGTTTTCTATCTTTAAGCATGGGGCACTCAAGCGCGTGGTTGAAGGTGGCGATGAAGGCACCTTGGTTACTGTTTAAAAAGCATAGAAAGCATCATCATGAGCATTGAAGACATCAAACACAACGCTGCAACCAAGATGGGTTTGTCCATTGAGGCGCTTAAAAGTAACTTGGCCAAAGTCCGTACAGGCCGAGCTAATCCTGCCATGCTGGACTCGGTGCAAGTCGATTACTACGGTTCCCCTGTGCCGCTGTCGCAGGTCGCGAACTTGTCCTTGATCGATTCCCGCACGATTAGCATTCAGCCATGGGAAAAAGGAATGGGCGCGAAGATTGAAAAAGCGATTCGCGAATCCGATTTGGGTTTGAATCCGTCCAGCATGGGAGATCTGATCCGCGTGCCAATGCCACCGATGTCTGAGGAGCGCCGCAAAGAGATGACCAAGCTGGCGCGCAACGAGGGTGAAGCCGCCAAAATTGCTGTGCGTAATTTGCGCCGTGATGCGAATGAATCGGTTAAGAAGCTAGTAAAAGACAAGGAAGCGTCCGAAGACGATCAAAAGCGCTGCGAAGCGGATGTGCAAAAGTTTACCGATGTGCGAATCAATGAGGTAGATGCCTTGGTTGCCGCCAAAGAAAAAGACATTTTGGCGGTTTGATTGGCTGAATTACAGGCCTTCCCGCATCACATTGCCATTGTTATGGATGGCAATGGGCGCTGGGCTAAAAAGCGGTTTTTGCCTCGTTTAGCAGGCCATAAACAAGGCGTAGAAGCCCTGCGTGCTTGCGTTCAAGACTGTCGAACCCGTGGTGTGCGGGTACTAACCGTGTTTGCGTTTTCGTCCGAAAATTGGAATCGCCCTGCGGATGAAGTATCGGGCTTGATGGCGCTTTTAGGTTTGGCTGTCGTGCACGAAATCAAAGCCTTGTCGGACAATGGCGTGAGGCTTTATTTTGTTGGTAATCGCTCGGCCTTGTCACCAAAACTAGTTTCCGCTTTGGTGGATGCTGAGCAAAAAACCGCCATGAATGAGCAACTTATTTTGAATGTTTGCCTGAACTATGGCGGACGCTGGGATATCGCGCAGGCCGCATCCAGCTTGGCCTCTAGCGGTACGACGATTACACCTGAGAGCCTTGATCGCGCAATGGCGATGGCGCATGTGCCAGATCCTGATTTGTTTATTCGTACAGGTGGCGAGCAGCGGTTGAGTAACTTTTTGCTCTGGCAAGCTGCTTATTCTGAGCTTTATTTTTCAGATAAACTTTGGCCAGATTTTGATGGTACAGAGCTAGATGCCGCGATTGCCGCGTATAGTGGACGTGAACGCCGATTTGGCAAAATCTCGGAGCAACTTACACCCACTTTGAAAGACGGACATGCTGATTAAACGCATTATTACGGCAGTTGTCTTATTGGCGATTTTGCTCCCCGCGTTGTTTTTTGGGACACCCAATGCTTTTAATGCCTTAGCACTTATTTTGATCGCAGCGGGTGTTTGGGAATGGTCGCGCATGAACGGCTATGGCCAAACTAAATCGATCTTCTTTGCACTAGATGTTTTCGTGATTTGTGCGGGCCTTATGTACATTGGGCTGACGCGTTATCCCCTGCCCATACTTTGGTTGATGGTGACGGCGCTTTGGGTTTTGATTGCTAGTTATTTGCTAAGCAAGGGCGTGACAAGTTGGGTGCAAATTCCGAAGTCGCTTCGTCTCATTCTTGGCGTACTACTGATTTGCACGACGTGGCTGGCGGTGTCCCAGTTGCGCCAAATCGGCATTAATTTGTTGCTCTCGACGCTGTTGCTTGTTTGGGCTGCTGATATTTTTGCTTATGCAGCAGGTAGGCTCTTTGGTGGCAAGTTATTTGGCACTCGAAAATTGGCCGCAAGCATTAGTCCTGGTAAAACTTGGGAAGGTGTTTTGGGTGGTTTTGTGGGTGTTGTGTTGGTTGCCTATTTTTGGCTTTGGCTGGATCAAAAGTATGCTTCTGATAGCCTCAGCCTCTACACGCTACTCAAGGAACGCTTTGGCTGGTTCATGCTACTAGCGCTGGTCTTTTTAACGATGCTGGCCGTTGTGGGTGATTTGATTGAATCATTGGTTAAAAGGAGCGCTGGTGTGAAAGATTCCAGCGGACTGTTGCCAGGACACGGAGGGGTGCTGGATCGTGTGGATGCTTTGCTCCCCGTTTTGCCCGCAGCGATGCTCTTGGTAAGCCATCTATGACCACTCGGCAGCGCGTCACGATTTTGGGTTCAACAGGCTCGGTTGGCGCGAATACGCTGGACGTGATTCGCCGTCATCCAGAGCGCTTTGAGGTTTTTGCTTTAACGGCTGCAACGAAGTGGGAGTTGCTACTCAAGCAGTGCGCCGAATTTAAGCCTATGTTTGTGACCATGGTCGATACTGATGCTGCGGCAAAATTAGTCGAACGCCTGAAAGCTGAAGGGCTTGCAACGCATGTGTTTGTTGGCTCGCAGGCCATATGTGACGTGGCTCGCGAAGAACGTGTCGATACGGTAATGGCTGCAATTGTTGGCGCGGCAGGCCTTGCGCCTTGCATGGCGGCTGCACTTGCAGGTAAGCGCATCTTGTTGGCCAATAAAGAGGCTTTGGTCATTGGTGGTGATGTATTTATGACCGCTGTGCGCGAGGGTGGCGCAACACTTTTGCCCATCGACAGCGAACACAGTGCTATTTTTCAATCATTGCCCGAAGATCGTACAACTTGGGCTTCCCGCATAGACAAAATTATTCTTACAGCATCGGGTGGTCCGTTTCTCAATCACGATTTAGCAAGCTTTGGCTCGATTACGCCAGATCAGGCTTGCGCGCATCCTAATTGGGTGATGGGGCGCAAAATATCAGTTGATTCTGCGACCATGATGAACAAGGCATTGGAAGTGATTGAGGCGAAATACTTGTTTGGCATTGCGCCCGAGCAGATTGAGGTGGTGATTCATCCACAAAGCATCATCCACTCGATGGTGCAATACAAAGATGCGTCTGTCGTGGCTCAGCTCGGCACGCCTGACATGCGCGTGCCGATTGCGTATGGCCTGTCGTATCCAGATCGCATTGAGAGTGGGGCCGCGAGTCTTAATTTTCATACTTTGGCGAGCATGACTTTCGCCAAACCTGATCCAGAGCGCTTTCCTAGTCTCGCACTGGCTTGGGCGGCTATGAATGAGCCATCTGGCACGATTTTGCTCAATGCAGCAAACGAAGTTGCCGTTGAAGCTTTTCTTACAGGCCGTATTCGTTTTGATCAAATCAAAATTTTGAACGCAGAAATCGTCAACAGTCTAGCGTGCCCCGTGGCTCACAACTTGGGAGATATCCTTGTCATTGATGGGCTGGCTAGGCAAGTCGCTAATCAGACTTGCAATCGATTGGCTAGTGAAAAATGAACGGACTCATTTCTGTCCTTTCCTTTTTGTTTGTGATTGCCGTGCTCATTGCAGTGCACGAGTGGGGGCATTACCGCATGGCGACGCTTGTGGGTGTGCGTGTGATTCGTTTTTCACTTGGTTTTGGCAAGCCACTTTTAAAATGGACGCCTAAGCGGCAGCCTTTATTGGATGGGCAGCCGCAGACCACCGAGTTTGTGATCGCAGCTTTGCCATTTGGTGGTTACGTGAAGATGCAAGATGAGCGTGAGTCCGATCAGCCAACGATTGCCGCTAACGATTTGCATCAGTCGTTTAACCGCAAGCCTTTGTGGGCAAGGGCTGCTGTGGTGTTTGCAGGGCCACTGGCTAATTTCGTACTTGCTATTTTTTTATTTGCCGCTTTAAATTGGGTTGGCACTACCTTGCCTAAGGCGCGTTTGGTCGAGATTGTTGCAGGTGGCGCTGCTGCATCAGCTCAACTGCAAGCAGGTGACCTTGTACTCGGGGTGGATAATCGAAAAATTACGGATAGCATTCAACTGCGCGAAATGATTCGGCAATCGAATCAAGGCAATGTTCAAAATTGGTTGGTCGAGCGGCAAGGTCGCCAGCAAGTCATTGCAGTGACGCCACGTGCCATTTCTGAGGTGAACGAATTTTTAGGTCAGGAGCAGATTGGTCGTGTTGGAGCGATTATTGGATCACCTAAAGAGTTGATTGATGTGCGCTTTGGATTTTTTGAGGGGCTTGAGCTGGGCGTGCAAAAAACATGGGATCTGTCTGCACTGACCATCAAAACGCTTTGGCGGATGATGATTGGGGAGGCTTCCCTTAAAAATCTTACTGGTCCTGTGACGGTGGCCGAATACTCTGGTAAGACCGCTGTCATGGGTCTGGCTACATTTACGCTTTTTTTAGGATTAATGAGTGTGAGTTTGGGGGTACTTAATTTGTTACCCTTGCCTATGTTGGATGGTGGACATCTGATGTATTATCTTTGGGAGTTGCTGACAGGCAAGGCAGTGAGCGAGGAGTGGCTTGATAAGCTGCAACGTGGAGGCTTTGTCTTACTGATTGTGTTGACTGCGTTAGCGCTTTATAACGATCTCATCCGAGTTTTTGGACTTCACAGTTTTTTTGGTTAATCAATCTATGCTTTCATTTTTAAAAATTGCGGCGTTATCTTTTTGCCTATTGATTGCATCGCAAGCAGCGGCCGTTGAGCCGTTCGCCGTGAAAGATATTCGTGTTGAGGGTTTGCAGCGTGTAGAGCCTGGTACCGTGTTTGCTACTTTACCGTTCCGCACTGGCGATACGTTTAATGACGACAAGGGTACGGCGGCGATACGCGCCTTATTTGCTCTCGGACTTTTTAAAGATGTTCGGTTAGAGTCTAAAGATGGCGTGCTGATTGTTGTGGTTGAGGAGCGCCCAACCATTCAAGACCTGAACTTTGTTGGCACGAAAGAATTTGATAAAGATAATCTCGCTAAAGCTCTTAAAGAGGTTGGGCTTGCGACAGGTCGCGCTTACGATAAGGCGCTCGCGGATCGTGCCGAGCAAGAGCTGAAGCGGCAATACGTCAGTCGAAGTTTGTATGGCGCTGAAGTTGTGACGACCGTTACGCCGATTGAGCGCAATCGCGTCAACCTTACTTTCACCGTCATAGAGGGCGAGGTCGCCAAAATTAAGAGCATTCGTATTGTTGGCAGCAAGGCTTTTAGAGAGTCTACACTGCGGGATCAATTAGATTTGGATACAACGGGGATGATGAGTTGGTATACCAAAAGCGATCGTTATACACGTACCAAGTTCAATGCTGATTTAGAAATTTTACGTTCCTATTACCTGACGCGCGGCTATCTCGAGTTCAAAATTGACTCGACTCAGGTTGCGCTATCAGCCGATAAACAGAAGGTCGATATCACCATCACGGTCACGGAAGGATTGCGCTATGTGGTCTCATCTGTCGATCTGCGAGGCAACTATTTAGCTAAAGATGAGGAATTTAAGTCGCTTATCAAAATTGCGGTAGGACAACCCTACAACTCAGAGGCTGTGGCTGTCACGACAAAAGCATTTACCGATCTATTCGGTAAATTTGGTTTTGCTTTTGCGCAAATTGAATCCATTCCTGAGATCGACAAAGCTACTGCGCAAGTCAAACTTATATTGTCGGCTGAACCAGCAAGGCGTGCACAGGTGCGTCAGATTAACATCAGCGGTAATTCGAAAACGAAAGACGAAGTGATTCGTCGCGAATTTCGACAATACGAAGCGTCTTGGTACGATGGTGACAAAATTAAACTATCGCGAGATCGAGTGGACAGGTTGAGCTACTTCAAAGAGGTCAAAATTGAGACACAAGAGGTGGCTGGTACGCAAGATCAAGTTGATATCAATCTTGCCGTGGTTGAAAAACCGACGGGTAATTTGACGCTGGGTGCTGGCATCTCTAGTACCGAAGGTTTGACTTTGCAGTTTGGCATTCAGCAGGATAATGCTTTTGGTACGGGGCATTTTCTCGGCATTAATATTAATACGAGTAAATACAACCGCGTTTATTCCATCAATACGACTAATCCTTACTTCACGGCTGAAGGTGTTTCCCGAACCTACGAGCTTTATCAGAGAAGAACGCGTCCCTACACTACCGTTGGTGGAGATTACCAGTTGACGACTACAGGCTTTGCTTTGCGTTTTGGCATTCCCTTTACCGAACTGGATCGCGTATTTTTAGGGGTTAGTGCTGAACAAATTCAAATTGAGTCAGGTACTAGTATTCCCGCATCGTATTTGGCCTATGCAGATACTTTTGGCTATACCAGTCGCAGCTATCCTTTAACTCTGGGCTGGAGTCGTGACGATCGTGACAGTCTTTTAGTGCCGAGTCGAGGCCAATACCAGCGCCTCAATAGCGATTTAGCAAAAGCGGGCGATGCGCAGTACACACGAACCTCCTATCAATTTCAGCAGTATGTGCCTATTAACAAGCAATATACTTTTGCGCTCAATACTGAGTTGGGATGGGGGCGTGGTTTGGGCGGACGCCCTTTCCCAGTATTTAAGGATTTTTATTCTGGTGGTCTTGGATCTGTGCGTGGTTTTGCCCAAAGTAGCTTAGGTCCTCGAGATGTGACGGGCGCCTATATTGGAGGACCCAAAAAATTAACGCTTAACGCTGAGATTAATACACCGTTCCCAGGTGCTGGCAATGATCGCACGCTGCGGCTTTACGGTTTTTATGACGCTGGTAATGTGTTTGGCGAAAACGATGCGTATGACTTTTCTAAATTACGGACATCGACAGGTGTCGGTGTGAGTTGGATCTCACCGCTTGGCCCATTGCGATTTGCGATTGCTCGCCCCGTGAGAGCGTTCTCTGGAGATAGAATAGAACGATTCCAGTTTCAATTTGGTACAGCCTTTTAATCCTCTTTTCTATGAACCGCACTATTCAATTCTTATTAACGTCTGTTATTTCTTTACTGCTTTGCGGCGCCGCTTTTGCACAAGATTTTAAGATTGGCTTTGTCAATACGGATAGAGTTTTTCGAGAAGCCAATACGGCTAAAGTTGCACAAACAAAGTTAGAGCAAGAGTTTTCAAAACGCGAAAAAGATTTAGCGGGTCAAGGCGATTCGCTGAAGGCCATGTCTGATAAATTTGAACGCGAAGCTCCTACGCTCTCCGAGTCACAGCGTGCTTCACGTCAAAAACAACTGGTTGACCAAGACCGAGATTTTCAGCGAAAGCGTCGTGAGTTCCAAGAGGATTTGAATGCGCGCAAAAATGAAGAGTTACAGGCTGTTTTAGAGCGTGCAAACCGTATTGTCAAACAAGTGGCGGAGACGGAAAAGTATGATCTCGTTCTTCAAGAGGCGGTCTACATCAATCCTAAACACGACATTACTGACAAGGTTCTTAAAGCTTTGAATGCGCAGCGTTGATGTCACGATTGCCCAGATCGTTGCTGATTTGGGAGGTGAACTAGTAGGTTCACCCCAAAGTCGCATAACTGCGATTGCGTCACTAGAGAGAGCTACTTCTAGTGACGTTTCTTTTTTAAGCGCCACTAAATATGCGA
>JANXRP010000128.1 GCA_025352965.1 Comamonadaceae bacterium | reverse complement strand
GCTAAAGAATTGCACGTCCATCGTGTGCGACAGCGCAAGTAGCGGCGCAAACGCTTCAAGACGCAGCGAGCGAGCCGCGTCCACCTTGGCATCAATCGGTTGATGGGGGCGGTGGCCGCCAGCCCACACCAAACCGACGCGCAAGCCCTTATGAACCATGCGCTCTTGCCACGCTTGCACCTCCTGTGGCACAGCAAAAAGATAGGGCGTGGTCGCTGGAATTTTGTCCAAGCTGTCCGTGCCGCAAATAAGCGGCAAGCTCAAAAGCGGCAGATGGAAATCAAACTCGGAGGGGCTGACGGTTCCATCCAACGCCACACGAATGCCCGTGTTTGCAAATGCTGCCTCCATCAAACGCAGCAAGGGCGGATAAACCTCCAGGATGACCCTTGCACCCAATCTCTCTAACTCTGACGCATAGCGACAAAACTGAATCACATCACCATGCCCTTGCTCGGGCCAAAGCAAAATGGTTTTGCCAGACAAACTCTGCGCCGTCGCCGCTTCCAAAAAACGGGGTTTGCCATAGTCGGCGCGTCGAAGCGGCTGGGAAAGACTGCCTTCTAAGCGCCGCTCGTAACGCTGCCAGCCACGCAGTAAGTGACCCGCGCGCAAAAGACATAGCGCTTCGTTCCACTCCACGCTGTGATCGTTTGGATGAAGCAAGAGCGCTTGCTCGTAGCAAGCTTGGGCTTCGCCTAGCCGTTCCATTTCATACAGCGCCGAGCCTTTATTCATATGGGCTTTGGCAAAGTTTGGATGGATGCGCAAGGCGGCGTCATAGTCAACCAACGCTGCGTCGTATTGCCCTAGTTCCAGGCGCGTGGATCCGCGCGAAACATGCGCATCCACACTTGGCGCAATCGCTATTGCAGAATCAAAACTCATGAGTGCATCAAGGTAGCGACGCTCAACAAACAGCGCCAGCCCCATGCTGTAGTGCGCATCAAAGTAACCCGCATCACAGAGCACGGCTTCGCGGTAAGCCGCAATTGCCTCGCCTATGCGCCCCAGTTCAAACAGCGCCAGGCCACGGTTGGTATGCATTTGCGCGTTACCAACATAGCCTCGTAAAAACGCGTCGTATTTTTCAACCGCTTCTTCAAACCGCCTTGCGTTTTGCAAAGCGATGGCATCCGTAAAAAGTTGCAGCGGCTCACTCATGCGTCGCCTCGTTTAATTTTGCTTGCAACGCAATCACCACCGCGCTCATCACGCCAGTCCAGTCGCCACGCGTGGTTTGCCGAAAGAGCCGCACGGCGGGATACCACGGACTATCGTCTCGGTCAGTCAACCAGCGCCAGCAGCCATTAAACCGAGACAGCACCCAAGTCGGTTTGCCCATCGCGGCGGCAAGGTGTGCAACCGCCGTATCGCAAGTGATGACGAGGTCAAGGTTAGCAACAAGCGCCGCTGTATCGGCCCAATCCGTCAGATCTGCCGTGAGGTCAATGATGGGGAGTCCTTGCTGCTCTTGCAATTGCTTGGCAGGCTCGCCAAGCTGTAAACTAAAAAATTGCGCGGGGCTAGTTTGCGCCAAATCGAACAAAGGTGCGAATTGCTCAAGCCTTAAAGAACGTGCCGCATCAATGCTTTGCAGCGTGGGTTGGTTGGGTCTTGGCCCGCCCGCCCACAAAAGCCCTATGCGCAAGCCCTTATGTGGCATGGTCTGCAAGGCAGCTTGCCATTGTTGCCTGCTTTGTGCATCCGCAAAGAGATAAGGAATTTGGCTAGGAATTTTGTCCAAGTTGTCGGTGCCACAAGCCAACGGCAAACTCATCAAAGGGCAATGAAAATCAAAGGCGTAGGGGCTGCTAACCAAATCAAGCACGACCTCAATATCGGGATGCGTAAAAGCATTTTTTAGCAACTGCATCATCGGTCGGTTGCTTGCCAAAATCACTTTGGCGCCCCTTTGCTGCACCACATGGACATAACGGCAAAACTGTAGCGTATCGCCATAACCTTGCTCGGGCCATAAAAAAATAGTTTTTCCTAAAAGCGACTCTTGCCCCAGCCACATCGGTTGGGCATACCCACGCTGCTCTAACTGCGTCGCCGCCGCCTGCATCGAGTCGGTACGCCAGCGCGCCTCGTGTAGTGACCATCCCGCCGCATAGTCGCCAAGCGCAAGTCTGCAAAGCGCTTCTTCAAACACATCGAGCGGATAACGAGGGTCTAGCTCTCGAACACGCGCATAACTGGCGAGCGCATCGGCAAATCGATTTAGCCTAAGCATGATGCGGCCGCGCATGGCCCATGTGCCCGCATTCATGCCTGCATTTGCAGCCTCTAGCTTTAACAGATAGTCGGCATCGATCAATGCGTCTTCGTAGCGCTCGGCATTTTGCAGCAAATCAGCACGGTTATTGCGCGCTTGCCAGTAGTCTGGCGCTGCGGCAATAACCGCATCAAAACAACTCAGCGCCTCGTCCTCGCGCCCTTGGGTGTAGAGCGCATAGCCTTGATGGAAAAGAGTCGCCACATCACTCATCGTCATAGTCGCCTGCGCCACACCGTGGTGACGTTCAAACCTTCGCGCTGCACCAGCGACTCTTCAATCACGATCCAATCGCCTAAGCGCAAACGACCACGCACTTCAAAGTACTGGCTGTAAATGCTGAAGTCGGTCTCCAATAAGTTCGTGCCAAGACCCATCATGTTGCTGGCTTCCGATAGTTTTTGCAGCGGCGACTGCGCACGCCCCGCCACCAGCTTTTGCGCAGCGCCCATATCAATGCCTGGCACCGCAGCAAAAACCACCATGGCGCTTGCTGTATTGAGATTAATAGGCGTTCGGTTTGGCAAGATGGTCAGGTGATTTTTAAGCACTTGGACGCTGCTGGCTGGCACACCTAGCCACGTGAGCTGCTCGATACGCATAGGCCGCAAAGCCCCGTCCGATTTGGCTTGCCAGCGTTCGGTCCAGTTTTTAAGCTCTGCAATCGGAAGATTAAGTTGCTGATAGAGCCGCGTCAAACTTTGGTAAGTACTGGTTGACAGCACGGCTTCGCCCGTTTGGCTGGATACCAAGTTGGTGAGATTGATTTTGCTTTGCGCATCCATGAGATAGCCCGATAGATAAGCCGCATCTTGGCTAGGATCCGATAGGCTATCGGCCGTCAAAAACGATGCTAGCTTGGCCTCCTGCAAGGGCAGCGCCCACGGCTCGCCCAAGTGGTCGATGATGCCAATATTGCCCGCTGAGCGCGCGTCTTCGCGCAAAATCAGCCGCGCCCAATCGAGCGCCCCCACCAAGACCCAGCCCGCTTGGCTTTGCGCGCGCGCCGCCGCTTCTTGCTGGAGCATGCGCCACTGCCGCCACTGGAGTCCTGCGGCCAGCGTAGCGACCAAGGTGACGACTAGCATCGCTACCAAAATGGCAGCACCGCTTTGCTTAGAGCGACGATGCACAAGCGCCTTCACCGCGTCGCTCCTTGCCGAGGTGCAATCCAGTAGCGCGTCAGCTTGCCAGCTATTGATCCATCGCTAGCGCCAGCGGGCACATCCAAAATCAACTGCACACTATCAGGTAACTTCGTGGAGGCGTCCGCGCCTGGCCCGCCTGCGGAGGACTGTGGATTGCTCCACGCATCGCCTCGGTAATAAAACAGCTGCCAGCTACTGACAGGCATGAACGTCACGGTACGTGCCGCGTCCTCCGAGAGCGGCGTGCGACTCCAGCGCTCAGCCCCATCCCATGCGGCTTGCAGGCCGATTCGTGTGGTGACAGGCGGCGATGCCCAGCGCTGCCACACGCGTCCTTGTTCGGTACTACGCAGCAACCACGCCACGACCACGATACCTGCGTTTGGCTCGCTGCTATGACGCGTGAGGCGTAGCCGCTGACCATCAAAATCCAAGGGCTGAGCGAGGCCTGTATCCGCTATCGCGTCTAGGTCTACTGTCCACTGCGCCAGCCCCACCTGAATGCGCTGCAAGCTTTGTTCGTTGACCCGAGTGAGTTCACCTGCTTGCCCCATGCCCTCCAAGGCGCGCCACGCCATGAGCGAGAGCAGGCTGACCAGCACCAGCGCCACCAGCACTTCGATCAAAGTAAAGCCGTGCGTCCGTGATAAACGAGATGGATGCATCAAAACCGCCCCACGAGGGTTGAGAGCTTCACCAACGTATAAGCTTGCCTGTCATCGCCTGCGGCTTGATAAACCAGTGCATCAACTTTGCGAAAACTTGGGTTGGGCGTGGCCTCCACATGCAGCTTGCCTTCTAAAACAATCCCCGCTTGCTCGCAACTAAAACTCTTATCCCCCGTGTCGGGCAGTTGCCTTGTTAGGCGCAGCTTGATGAGCTCGTTCTCAGCGCAGAGTTGCGCACGGAACATATCGCCTTGGCGCTGGGCATGATTGATTTGCGAACCGCTCACGCGCAATCCAGCGCCCAGCGCAATAGCGACAATCGCCAGCGCGACCAGCACCTCGACAAGCGTGAAGCCGCGCGTGCGTCTCACTTGACCTCCACCCGAAACGCACCCACACCATCGGTCACCACATCGCGGTGTTCTGTATCAAGAGTCAAGCGAACACGCTGCGGCGCTATCACGGGATCGGGGCCAAGCACCAGTGGGGCTCTTGCGATGACACGAGTTTGCGCGTCTAGCCACTGCGTTGGTAGCGGCTCTTTGCTGCGCAGACCGCGCCAGCGCATGACGGGCAACGCGGAATCATCTTGCACCGCTTCCCAAGTCACCATCACGCCAGAAGCCCGTGATTGACTGCGAGCCGCATCCAGCAAGGCCGAGAGCCGAAGCGCCTCGCGCTCTAAGCTGGTTTGCCCCGCATCCCGCATCGCCAAAGTCACGCCCGCTGTACCCAGTGCAATCACGGCGATGACCACGAGCAGCTCTAAAAGCGTGAAGCCGCGAACTTTGTTGATGGCCACGCTCCTTATTGCCAAGATCCTATATCCGCGTTTTTACCCTCACCGCCAGGCACGCCGTCTGCGCCAAAAGACATCACGTCAATTTCGCCCTTGATACCTGGGTTTAAATACTGATAAGGCTTGCCCCACGGGTCTTGCGGCAGTTTATCGATATAGGGACGCCACGTCACGGGAATTTGTCCAGCGGTTGGTTTTGCCACTAGCGCCAGCAAACCTTGCTCTGCGCCCGGATAACGCTGGTTATCTAACTTGTACAGCTTCAAGGCCTGCGTGAGATTGGCGATGTCGGTTTTAGCGGCCGTCACTCGCGCATCGTCCGCACGATCCAGCACGTTTGGGACAATCAGCACCGCCAAGATACCAATAATGACCAGCACCACCATCAGCTCGATTAAGGTAAAGCCGCGCTCTGTATTTAAGTTTTTCATGGCTGAATGATAATCCTCTCATGCCTTCTTCCTTGCTTCCATTTTGGACGGTTCGTCTCACCACTTTTTTGCTCTGGGCTTTAGCTGCTGGCAGTGCTGCGTTTTGGATTTTGCAAAGCATGGACGCGCCGACCCCATCTGCCGCTTTAACTGCTGCACGGGCGGGCGAGGCACAAGAGCCAAGCCTCACACCGAGAGTTGCTGTTGCACTTGGCGCAAAAAATCCAGTTGCACCCACTGCAGCAGGTGCTCTATCGGCGCTGCAAGCACGCCTTCAATTGCAAGGCGTATTGGCTGTCGGAGCGACGCGCGGTGCGGCACTGATATCTGTCGATGGCAAGCCCGCCAAGCCTTATTCCGTGGGCTCTGCCATTGAGGAGGGCTTGGAAGTCACAGCCGTTGCGGCTCGCAGCGCATCCATCGGAACCAATGGTGCAACCGCCTTTACGCTAGAGTTACCGAGCAAAAATTAACTTTGTAAAAAAAGCCGATACGCGGGGTTGTCGGTTTCTTCAACAAAGGGGTAGCCTAAGTTTTTGAGGAAAGCGTCAAACGCCTTCGATTCTTTTTTAGGCACTTGAATGCCGACCAAAATCCGTCCGTAATCCGCGCCTTGATTGCGGTAATGGAACAAGCTGATATTCCAACTAGGCTGCATCGCGCTTAAAAATTTCAGCAAGGCGCCTGGGCGCTCAGGGAAAGTGAAACGCAAAACACGCTCATTCACCGCCAAGCTAGATGCGCCGCCCACCATGTAGCGAATATGCTCCTTTGCCAGTTCGTCATGCGTGAGGTCAATCGCCTTGAAGCCCTCAGTGGATAAGGCTTTGGCGATTTTTTTCGATTCGTCTGCCGTGCTAGTTGATAAACCTACAAACACATGGGCGACTTTTGCGTCCGACATGCGGTAATTAAATTCAGTAATGCTCCGCCCCGCACCGACCAGCGTGCAAAACCGTTTAAAGCTACCCCGCTCTTCGGGGACAGTGACAGCAAAGACCGCCTCTTTGTGCTCGCCCACATCAGCGCGTTCGGCGACAAAGCGCAAGCGATCAAAGTTCATATTCGCGCCGCACAAAATCGCGGCGTAGGTTTCTGGTTTTGTGGTTTTTCGAGCTGTTTTTCTTCTTTCAACATATTGCTTAATCGCAGCAACGGCCAGCGCTCCAGCGGGCTCGACGATCGAGCGCGTATCCACGTAGATATCCTTGATCGCCGCGCAAACAGCGTCGGTATCCACCGTCATAAATTCATCCACCAAACCGCTGCTAGCCACACGGAAGGTTTCCTCGCCCACCAACTTGACGGCCGTACCATCGGAGAACAAACCCACATCGGCAAGCGTCACGCGCTTGCCTGATTGCACCGATTGCATCATCGCGTCGGAGTCGTTCATTTGCACACCAATTACGCGGATGCTGGGGTCGATCGCTTTGATGCAGTTGGCTACTCCCGAAATCAAACCCCCACCACCAATCGCTACAAAAACGGCATCTAATTTTTTGGATGGTGCGCTTTGCATTTGGCGAAGAATTTCAAGGCCAATCGTGCCTTGACCCGCAATCACATCAGGGTCATCAAATGGATGAATAAACGTTAAACCTTTTTGCGCCTGTAGCTTTTGCGCGTGCAAGGAGGCATCCGAATAACTCTCGCCAAACAACACCACATCACCGCCCAGCGCCCGCACCGCATCAACCTTGACCGACGGTGTGGTCGTTGGCATCACGATGATGGCGCGCGTTCCCAGCGTTTTTGCGCCTAGCGCCACGCCCTGCGCATGATTGCCCGCCGACGCGCAAATCACACCTTTTTTGAGCTGTGCAGCATTTAGCTGCACCATCTTGTTGTACGCACCGCGTAGCTTGAAACTAAACACGGGTTGCTGGTCTTCACGCTTGAGCAGCACCGTGTGTCCAATGCGCGCGCTCAAATTTTTGGCGTAATCGAGCGCTGTTTCCTTGGCTACGTCGTAGACGCGAGCGGCAAGGATTTTCTTTAGATAATCGTTAGGTGTGAGCAACTTATTCATAGTGCTCAATCATAAGGAACAAATATGCAATGCACAGTCAGCTGGACGGGCGCTACGGGTGCCAACTCCAACATGGGATTTTTAGCGGAAACAGGGACAGGTCACACGCTGATGATGGACGGCGCACCAGACGCAGCCAAACCCGAAAACGGCGGGCAGAATTTAGCGCCGCGCCCCATGGAGCTGCTGCTGGCTGGCACAGGCGGCTGCTCGGCTTACGACGTGGTGCTCATCCTCAAGCGCGGTCGGCACGATGTGCGGGGTTGCTCTGTCAAGCTAACCAGCGAACGCGCCGAAGTTGATCCGAAAATTTTTACCAAGATTCATATGCAATTTAGCGTCACGGGCAAAGGGATTCCAGCTTCCGCCATTGAACGCGCCATTGCGATGAGCCACGACAAATATTGCTCCGCGTCCATCATGCTTGGCAAGATGGCGGAGATTACGACTGGGTTTGATTACACGGAGGTTTAAGAGTTACATCTGCTCCCAAGGTAACCCATCAAAACGCCAACCGTTCACGGTGCTGCGATGGTCATTGGCATCTAAATCACCTTCAAAACCATTGACGACGTTGACGACTTGGGTGAAGCCCGCTCGCACCAAGGCTTCCCCTGCATCGAGTGTGCGCGATCCGCTTCTGCAAATCAGCACAATCGTTTGATCTTTACTGGCAACTTCGCGCTCAACAGCTTGCACAAAAACGACGGCATCAGACTCAAAATTTGGAAACTCGTACCAAGGAATGTTGATGGCTCGTGGCGGCCGCCCCACGTAGAGTGATTCAATTTCCATACGAACATCGACTAGGACGGCATCTGACTTGGCTTGCAGCAAGTCCCAGCTTTGGCGAGGAGAGAGGTGTTTCATACGCTCTATTCTAAAATCAGGCAATGACTGCAAAAAAATATACGCGCGAGTACACACGCGGGCAAGCGCTCCCTGAGATTCTCAAAAACAGAATCATGATTTTGGATGGTGCCATGGGCACGATGGTGCAGCGCTTCAAATTGAACGAAGCGCAGTTTCGCGGTGAGCGGTTTAAAGATTTCCACAAAGACATTAAAGGGAATAACGAGCTGCTGAGTCTCACGCGCCCTGACATCATTCGCGACATCCACGAGGGCTACCTTGCCGCTGGTGCGGACATGGTGGAGACCAACACCTTTGGTGCGACCACAGTGGCGCAGGCTGACTACGACATGCAGGATCTAGCCAAGGAGATGAATCTGGCATCTGCCAAGTTAGCCAGAGCGGCTTGCGATAAGTTTTCGACTCCTGATAAACCGCGCTTTGTCGCAGGCGCATTAGGTCCCACACCCAAAACCGCCAGCATTAGCCCTGACGTGAATGACCCTGGTGCGCGCAATGTCAGCTTTGAACAGCTGCGAGCCGCTTACTACGAGCAGGTAGAAGCGCTCGTCGAGGGTGGCTCAGATTTACTTTTGGTTGAAACCATTTTTGATACCTTGAACGCGAAGGCTGCGCTCTTTGCCATTGACGAGTACTTTGAGGCTAGCGGCGAATGTCTGCCCATCATCATCAGCGGCACGGTGACCGACGCATCTGGGCGCATCTTAAGCGGGCAAACGGTGACAGCGTTTTGGCACTCCATCCGCCATGCAGAGCCACTGGCGGTGGGATTGAACTGTGCGCTAGGCGCAGCGCTGATGCGTCCGTACATTCAAGAATTGGCCAAAGTGGCGGACGATACCTTTATTAGCTGCTACCCCAATGCGGGCCTGCCCAATCCGATGGCAGAGACAGGTTTTGACGAAACGCCCGAGGTCACGAGCCGTTTATTGCACGAATTTGGGGCAGAGGGCCTAGTCAACATTGTGGGCGGCTGTTGCGGCACGACGCCAGAGCACATTGGCGCGATTGGTCATGCGGTGTTTAAATTACCCCCTCGCATGCTTAATTATTAAGCACTTCTTGCGCTAAGGGCTTGATTTTTTTAGCATTTAGCCTCACACTAGAGGTTTGGCTGGAGGTCAGACCGCATGTTTCCAAAAAATTTAACTCGATTTTTAGTTTCACTCGTTCTTTTTGCGAGTTCGGCTGCCGCATTGGCTTTTTCAAACAATATTGTCCTGGCTGAGCTGCCCAAACAAGCTCAAAGCACCTACACCTTAATTCAACAGGGTGGCCCCTTCCCCTACGAAAAAGACGGTGTGGTCTTTGGTAATCGTGAACGCCAATTGCCGCAGCAAAAACACGGTTATTACCACGAGTACACGGTCAAAACGCCAGCAACCAAAAACCGCGGCGCAATACGCATTGTTTGCGGGGGTGAAAAGAAAAAAACGTTTGACACTTGCTATTACACCGACGATCACTACGCGTCTTTCAAAAGAATCATGCCCTAAGAAAAATAAAAACCATGAATACCCTGCCTGCCCAAGAAATCATTAAAGATCAACCCCTCAAGCGCGTCAAACCCAATATCGTGCAATCAATTCGCGCCCACGGTGTTGAAGAATTGCAAGCTGCCGCAACCCAATTAGGGCATCATTTTTTATACGCCAATTTAGGTGCCACGCAAACCAAGCAAGACATCTTGGACACGATTGCTCTACAGTTCACGTTCCCTTCGCACTTTGGCAAAAATTTTGATGCCCTGTACGACTGCCTGACTGATCCCATTTACAAAGCAGGCCAACAGGCTGGCTTTATTTTGGTGCTGGAGCACATCCCGATCACTTCCAAGTTCGACAAAGAAACACGCGAACAATTGATCGATATCTTCCGCGACGCGGCCGATTATTGGCATGACCGCAAAATTCCATTTCGCTGTTTTTACTCTTTCTCCGTGGCTCGCACCGCTGGCGAGGCTGGCACTGGCAAAGACGGACAAGAGCTCGAAGGATTTGATGAGCCTATGCCGACTGACAAGTTGGTGGATGTCTCGCCGCTCGCCCTGCGCATGAGCAGCCCCTTCAACGCAGGTTATTGGCTCGCTGCCAGCTGAGTATTTTGCGCGAGTTGTATGTACTCGCTAACAGGCACTTCTTCGGCTCGGCGCTGTACATCAAAACTGCCACCAAAGCTTTTTTCATCTAGCCATCTGCCCAGGGTGTGACGCAATAACTTGCGTCTTTGGCTAAACGCCACTTTCACAATCTCGCTCAAACCAGCAACCTCTAGGGTAGCAGGCACAGGACGAGGCCGCATTCGCACGATGGCGCTCATGACCCGCGGCGGCGGGTTAAAAGATTCGGGCGGCACGTTAAACAACGACTGCATCTCATAACGCCACTGCAGCATCACGCTGAGGCGGCCATAGTCAGACGTGGCAGGCTTCGCTACCATGCGATCAATCACTTCTTTTTGCAGCATGAAGTGTTGGTCTTGCACGAGGTGTGCGACATCCAACAAATGAAACAAGATGGGCGTCGAGATGTTGTACGGCAAATTGCCCACAACCCGTATCAGGCTTGGCCTAGCGCTAGCAGCAATCACGGCAAAATCAACCTTCAGCACATCCGACTCAATCACCGTGATCTTGTCTTTTTGTCTCAGCCGAACAGCTAGATCACGATCTAGCTCGATCACCGTCAAGTGATCCAACCCCTCTAGCAGCGGCATCGTCATGGCGCCAAGGCCAGGACCAATTTCAACCATAAAGTCATCATGCACGGGCGCAATAGCCGCCACGATGTCACCAATCATCCCGTTATCAGACAAGAAATGTTGCCCAAAACGCTTGCGCGGAATGTGCGTCTTCATCGCAGCTCACTCATTGCGCGGCGTTTTTATATTCAACAAAAGCGCGTCCACGTGCGTCGGCAATCCAAAGCACATAAGCCTCACCCGCTTTCTTTTCACGCAGCTGATTTCGCACCGCTTCGCGCTGTTCACGCACACTCACTGCTACCGCTTTGCGATCAACCACTTCCAGCAAGTGCACGCCAAACCGTGATGTAAACGGCTCCGAGACCTTACCTGTCGGGAGTGCACTCATCACACGCTCAAACTCTGGCACAAAAAGACCCGGCGTCGTCCATCCCAAATCACCGCCTTGAGCGGCGGAGCCATCTACAGAATGCTCGCGCGCAAGGGCGGCAAACGTACTACGATTAGATTCAATTTGTGCTTTATAGTTTCGCAGCTGAGCTTTTGCCTGCTCTTCATTCAGCTGGGCGGTAATAGGCAACAAAATATGACGCACACGAGATTGCACAATCGTTGCTGTACTGCTGCTTTGGCGCTCTAATAATTTAAGAATATGAAATCCTGCATCACTACGCTGGATGTCACTCGCCTCACCCACTTTGAGCTCTTTAGTGGCCTCCACAAAAAGTGTTGGATAGCGATCCGCCGCACGCAAACCCATCACACCGCCTTTGGCTTTGTCTGCCGCATCCGAGGCTTGCTCTGCCAGTTTCGCAAAGTCCACGCCCCTACGCGCCTCGGTTAAAACTTTCTGGGCGCGCTCTCTAGCCAACGCCACTTCCGTCGGAGTTGGATTGTCTGGTAGGGCGACCAAAATTTGGGCAAGGTTAATATCTTGGCTGCCTTTAGTGTCCGCTTTTTGATCTTGCAAAGCTTGATCAACATCACTCTCACTGACGCGCACGCGTGCACTCACCTCACGCTCACGGATTTGCGCACGAATGAGCTCCCCACGGATTTCTTCGCGGTAATTACTCCAATTACCCCCCTCCGCTTCATAAGTGGCCTGCAGCTCCCTCAAGCCCTCCAGCTGACTTTGCCGAGCCATATTGACAAGCGCCTCGTTTAACTGCGAATCTGAAATTCGCACGCCATCGTCTTTCGCCATTTGGAGCATCACGCGCTCATCGATCAACTGCTCAAGTACACGTTTAAAAAGCTCTTGCTCAGTTGGGGGAGACACCCCCTGAGTCGCCCACTGTGCTTGCAGTCGCTTTTGCCTAATAAGCACGTCGTTGCGCGTAATAGGCTCTGAATTCACAAGCGCCACGATATAGTCCACTTCGCGCAGCACATTAACTGGCGCCAAGTTGACGGCAGCGGCAACGCTTGGCTCGGGTAATTTAACTTCGGGAGTCGACGCTGGTGCGATGGGCTTAGCCTTTGCCTTTGCCGCTGGCGCACGTTTTTTGACACTGATCTGTGCCAATGTATCCATGCTGCTCAAACATAAATATAAAAAAGAAACGGCAGCAAGTAATTTGTATTTAGTCATATTGGCTGAAGCGACTTGGCGCAGTAATTTGCTCGCGCAAGTTTTGATAGCGTGGAATGTTACTGCGCAAACTGGCGAGTGGACTAGTACCTAATCGTGAAAATCCCGTGAACTCGATTTGGAACATGATACGTTGATTGACCGTACTGGCATCCAATTGCGTTTTCTCTAAGACAACACGACCAATCCAGCAGTCGGCATCGTACTCAAAGCCCGCGATGGCACCAACAAGACGTTTATCAAAAGCGCTGTAATTTAACCGTGCCACGCTGTACCAGCGATTGGGTCCAAGGCCGCGGCCAGCACTATTTGCACCCTCATTCGCATCTGCTCGCTGAAACAAATCACCCAGTGGCCACTGCCAGTTCACATCCACTTGTTCGCTCACGCCTTGCTGCATACGATAGGCTGCGGAGATGGATCGGTAATTGCTAGGAGCATAGCGCGTGCTCACCGTGGTTCGTTCTGCTGTCCCTGAGTTAGCGCCCACTTGAACCGTGCCATCGACTTGCCAGCTAGGATACAGTCGGGCACTCGCATTCAGCAAATAATCACTCAATCGGCTAGTAGGCGCCGCCGTATTAGGTAGCGTGACCAATTGATCGATATAGCTAAAGCGCTGCGCAATACCCGCACTAAAAGCCTGTGCACCTGTATCTGGATTTAAAAACTTACTCGTGACACCTAAGGTCAACATCCGCATATCAGAGATGCGGTCGTTACCGACAAAGCTGTTTTCGCTATAAATCGTTGAAAGGCTAAAGTCTTTGGCACCGCTGTCGTAGTTGGGCAAGCCTGACTGATCAAAATAAGGCGTGCGCACATAAAACACACGTGGCTCTAGTGTTTGCGTGAAGTCGCGCCCCAAAAGTGTCATGCCGCGCTCAAAAAACAAACCGCTATCGATGCTAAAAATAGGCAAGGCGCGCTGTTTCGTCGTATCTACCCCCAAGGCAGAATTCTCAACGTGATAGGTCGTTCCATGCCATTGGAGTTTTGGCGTGATGTAACCCCACGGCTGTATCCATGACCTAGACACCTGCGCCAGCCCATAAGCCCTGGTGCCATTGGGTTGCAAGGTCAACTCAGGACGCGAACGAAATTCTGTGATGTCGCCCTCTAACTGAAAACTCAAGCCGCTAGGCAAATTAAAACTACGGCGCGTCAATAATTGACTGCGGTCAAATGGCGGCACAATCGTACTGGTCGTATCTTGCAGAGTTTGCCAACGCTGAATACGAGCCAGCGTGGCCCAGCCATTCAAATTAGCCGAGGTATTGAGTTCGTTGTTGAGCAGGCGCTGCGTCAGTGATGAAGTGGAATTGGGTAAATCGCGCCAATATTGGTTGTCGCTGACGCGATTTAACTTCAACGTCATCGTCACATCACTAGAACCCTGAATCGGCGCTCGAATCAAATTGCGTTGATCGACCGCATAAGCCCAGCGATTACTGTTCACGAGTTTGTCGTTTGGCAAATAGTCCGCGCGTAGCGTGCCCACACTATTAGGCTCTAGGTAGCGAAACTCGCCACCATAGTTAAAACCGCGCCGTCCAATCGTGGTCGGATAAAGCGTCGCGTCACGATTCGGCGCGATGTTCCAATACACGGGCTGCGTGACAATGAATCCGCTTTGGTTATCGCTGGTAAAAGATGGTGCGAGCAGCCCCGACTTTCTCGCCCCACTCATGGGGAAACTAAAGCTTGAAATCGCTAGGATCGGAACATCTTTGAACCGAAGTGTGGTGCCAGACGCGGTCGCAATATCCTCTTCCATATTGAAGTCGATTTGATCTGCATTCAAAATCCAATCTGGCTTCCAAGGCTTACCATCCATCGCCTCGGGTCGCTTGCACGTACTGTAGTCGGCAAACTTGGCGATAGCTGAGCGCTGACTGACAAAATCCAACTGCTTAGCGCTACCTTGCCCGCCTGTTTTATAAAACCGATAACTAGGCTGGCTAAAAAATCCAGCGAAGTCGCTAATCCCAAGCTCAAGATAGGGACCCCAAAAACGATTGCCGCCTTGATTGACCACCACATCGCCCGAGAGTTTGGCAACGTCGCTGGCTTGGTTATATTCAATGCGCTTGGCACGAATCACCGTCTCTGTTTTTCGTATTTCGGCGTTACCCTCGATGATGACTTCAAGCTCAGGGCGACTTGTCACAGCATCGCCAAAAATGAAAGTCGGCGTTTGTTTGCGTACACTCTCTGGCAGGCGTTCACCCAGCATCGGGCTGGTTTTAAATTGTGCAAAAGCCAACTGTGCCGAGCCCATCAAAAGCGGTAATAAATAATAGCGATGACTAGCCCGTAGAAACATCATTCAATTATCCATGCTACAGCCCCCTATTTCTCCTGCGCCAACACCTTCTTCTATTGTTTGGGCGGATAGCACGCGCCTAACGCAATTTGACACTTGGTTAGCCACCGTCTCGACCACGCACCAACTGCAAATCGCAACGCTGCGCCCCGCCTCGGCCGACGCCAGCTTTAGGCGTTATTTCAGAATTGACTCTGCCAACAAAAGCTTCATCATCATGGATGCTCCGCCAGATAAGGAAGACAGCGCGCCCTTTGTTCGCATCGCCAAGCTACTGCGCTTGGCAGGCCTCTTAGTGCCGCAAATCCTTGACTGGCAAACTGCAGACGGATTCATGCTGCTTAGCGATTTGGGCAGCAAAACCATGCTCGATGTTTTAGACAAGCAAGCAGGCTACGAGCACACCAGTAGCACCGTCAGCAGCAACTTGCCGCTCTACGACCAGGCGCTGGATGCGTTGGTGGCGTGGCAACTCGCATCCAAGCCTAATATGTTGCCGCCCTACGACGAAGCGCTTTTGCGCCGTGAACTACAACTCTTCCCCGATTGGTACATCGCCAAGCACAAAGGTACCCTACTCGATGCACGCCAGCAGGCCATACTGGATAAGGCTTACAGCTATATCGTTGCCAACAATTTAGCAAGTCCCAGCGTCTATGTGCATCGCGACTACATGCCGCGCAACTTGATGGCGCCGTATCCCGAGCTATTAAAAAACGCCACGCCGGCGCAAATGCTCGGCGTACTCGATTTCCAAGACGCGGTTTATGGCCCCATCACCTACGACATTGCAAGCCTCATGCGCGACGCATTTTTAAGCTGGGAAGAAGACTTCGTGCTGGACGTAACGATTCGCTATTGGCAAAAAGCCAAGGCGGCGGGCTTGCCCATGCTAGATGAATGGACGGACGACTTCGGCACGTTTTATAAAGCCGTCGAATGGATGGGTCTGCAGCGGCATCTCAAAATCTTGGGCATCTTTGCGCGGCTCACGCTACGCGACGGCAAACCCAAATACTTGGCCGATACGCCACGCTTTATTGCTTATGTGCGGGCTACGTGCAATCGTTATATCGAGCTCAAGCCTTTACTGCGTTTGGTCGATGAGATTGAAGCTAAATAACTATGCCACGCTTTTATTGCTCCTCCCCGCTTTCCATCGGCCTCACACTAGAGTTGCCAGCTGGCGCGGCGCGTCACGTGCAAGTGCTACGGATGCAGCCCGAAATGACGCTCACGCTGTTTGATGGAGAAGGCGGCGAGTGTGAGGCTGTGATTGTGCGCATGGGCAAATCCAGCGTTACTGTGAAAGTAACGGCACATCATGCTATCGAACGCGAAGCCAAACTGGCCGTGCATTTGGCGCTAGGCGTTCCCGCCAACGAGCGCATGGATTGGTTGGTCGAAAAAGCCACCGAGTTAGGCGTGGCCAGCATCCAGCCCCTGATGACCGAGCGTGGCGTACTGCGCCTTGCTGGCGAACGAGCGGAAAAAAAACAAGCTCACTGGCAAGGCATAGCCCATGCGGCCTGCGAGCAATCGGGGCGTAATCGCGCACCGCAAATCCATGTTGTCAAAACGCTTTCCGAATATCTGGCGGCACAAAAAAACGCAACACTAGAGAACACCACTCGCGTCATTTTGAGTCTGCGCGAAGACAGCAAAACTCTCACGGCACAGCTACAAGCCTTATCCAGTAACGGCTGCGAGGCCGTTTTTGTACTCTCAGGGGCAGAAGGCGGCTTGTCTCCTGCTGAGGAATCCAAAGCGCTGGCGGCAGGCTACCAGCCCGCCACCCTCGGGAATAGGGTGCTACGCGCGGAGACGGCAGCGATAGCTGCTTTGGTCATCTTGGCTTGCGGATAAGATAGTATTTTTTATTAACTAGGAGATTGAGATGGGCATGTTCGGCAATATTTTGGGTGCAGTTTTGGGCAACATGGGTCAGCAAGGCGGAGCCGCTGGTGCCATTGCTAGCGTAGCAGGTAGCCTCTTAGCGAACGACGGCGACCACGGCGGTCTCGGCGGATTGGTTGGCAAGTTCGAGCAAGCTGGGCTTGGCAACGTTGTCAGCTCTTGGATTGGCGGCGGACAAAACTTGCCGATTAGCGCTGAGCAATTACAAAGCATATTAGGCTCCGATGCCGTTGCTGGCATTGCCGCCAAATTGGGCATCAACCCTGCGGATGCCATGGGTCAACTCAGCACCATGTTGCCAGGCTTGGTAGACAAGCTCACACCTAACGGCGCGGCTCCAGCAGGCGGGCTTGGCAATATGGGTGACCTAGCTGGCATGCTAGGCGGCTTACTCGCCAAGAAGTAATTTTTGAAGCTCTAGCTGGATGCGTGCCAATACGGGCATCCAGTTCCATGTTTTACCGTCCGCATCCGTTTGACGAAAAAGCCGCACATTGGGATACCACGGCGTATCTTCGCGCTCCTCTAGCCAGCGCCAGTCGGAGGATGCCGCAATCAAAGCCCACACAGGTTTA
This sequence comes from Comamonadaceae bacterium, assembly GCA_025352965.1. Taxonomy (GTDB): domain Bacteria; phylum Pseudomonadota; class Gammaproteobacteria; order Burkholderiales; family Burkholderiaceae_C; genus JASGCK01. The sequence goes on along the minus strand of JANXRP010000128.1, from coordinate 16,430 downwards.
CCCAAAGCGCCCGCCAAATGCACGACTGCCGTGTCCACACTAATCAGCAAATCAAGCTGCATGACCAGCGCGGCTGTATCTGAAAAATCTTGAATCGCAGACTCGGCACGCACCATCTGCTGACACGCGGCTAAGTCTGCCAAATCAGACTCTCGCGGCCCAACTTGCACCGAGACAAACTCTATCTGTGGGAAAGCGTCAATCAGCGGTAGCAGCTCGGCAAACGCAAGCGAGCGATTACGGTCGTTGTCATGCGTCGGGCGACCGCACCAAGTCAAACCGACTCTTAATTTTTGCTTTTTGCGCTTATCCAGTTTTGGCAGTCGCTCTTGCCAAAGCCTGATGCGCTGTGGACTAGCGAATAGATAAGGCGTGGCGCTTGGGATGTTGTGAATCGTCAATCCCAGCGGCGCAGGCAGCGACATCAAGGGCGCGTGATAGTCAAACCCTTGCGGAATGTCGTTCCACGGACGAATCTCATGCACGCCGTCAGCGCCGACAAAGTTTTCGCAAATCTCGCGTGGCATAAAGATGGTGACATGCGCTCCTCGTGCAGCCACATCTTTGGCGAGGCGAATGAACTGAAACGCATCGCCGTAGCCTTGTTCAAAATGCAACAAAATACGCTTGCCCTTCAAGTCCTGCCCCGTCCAAAGCGGCATCGGTAATTGCAAATAAGCGGGCTTTAAGTGATCCGTTTTCCAGCGCCACTCGTACATCGGCCAGGCCCTCGGATAGTCACCCAGCCGCAGCAGCAAGTTCGACAAATTCCAAAACGACAAGTGATGATTCGGATCCGCACGGCCCGCTCGCTCGTACATCTCAATCGCTTCGGCATAGCGCCGCATACTCGCCAAATAAACGCCGTAGTTGTACAGCGTCATCCAATGATTCGGGTCTACCGATAGTGCTGTTTTAAAGCAGGTCTCGGCCTCTAAGCCTTGTCCTGATTGGCCTCCCAGCAAGTTACCCTTGGCGGCTAAGGTCGTTAAGTGCAGTGGGTTAATCGCCAACCCACGGTTCATCAAAACCAAAGCCTGCGTCACCTCTTTGCCCTCGCTGTGCAGCCCCGCCAACACATGCAAGGACTCGACGTCGTTAGGATTCATCGATAGTGCCCGCTCATAACTCGCCATCGCTGCAGCTCGCTCTTTGGCTTGGTGCTGCGTCCAACCCAGATTGCGAAAAAGCGCACAAGCCTCATCCAAACGACCCAGTGCGAGCAAAATCTGCGCGCCATTATTGAGTGCATCTAACCTGTGTGGCTCTAACGCCAAGGCTTGCCGCACATACGCCAATGCGTCTACCCAGCGCCCCAGCGCTGCTAGCGCCGCCGAGGCGTTGCTCCAAGCCATCACGTGATGGATATCCTGCGTAAGAATTTGCTGACACGTCGCCAGCGTCAGCTCTGGCTGACCCGCGTGATACTGCTGGGCTGAAAGCTCAATGAGCCGATCGAAATTTGTAGGTTGCGCGATCGTGAGATTCATTTGCGATTGACCAGCACAATGCCTACGCCCACCAGCACCAGCGCTGTCACAAGCTTGGCCGTGATCGGCTCGCCCAGCCAAGCGGCAGCAAACACCAGTGCAAACACAGGTGTTAAAAACACAAACGACGAAAGCTTGGTCGCTGGATAACGCCCCAGCATCCACATCCACGTGAGATAACTCGCAAACGCTCCCACAAACACTTGGATGGCAAGCGAGCCCCAAGCAAAACCCGTCATGCCAGCCAGTGTGGCGCTCCAGTTTTCACCCATCAAGAGGGATAGCGGCAACAGCAAAGCAGCACTAATGATCAATTGATAAAACAATAATTTTTCAGCACTCACCCGCGCAAGACTGGTGCTACGGATGGCCACCGTCGTCAAACCCCAAAACAATCCTGCCGCCAACGCCAGCAAATCGCCCAGCATCGATCCGCCATCCAGCTTATCCATCATCGCCAGCATCACGGCGACAAAAGCACAGGCCAAACCCACCCACTGCAAAGGCTTTAAACGCTCGCTAGGAATAAAGCGCGGCAACACCAAGGCAACGATAAACGGCGAGGTGTACAAAAAGAGAGTGAGTCTTGACGCGCTGGTATGCACCAGCCCCACATACAAGCAAACAAACTCCAGCGCAAATAAACCGCCCACCAACAATCCTGCGCCTAGCGTGCCGTCAGCGCTCCATAAATCAACCTTACCCGCACCGGGACGATAGCGGCACCACAACATCAGCACCAGCGTCCCTAGCGCAAAGCGTACACCCACTTGCAGCACAGGCGGAATCATTGGCAGCGTGGCCTTCACCAGCGCTTGCTGCCAACCCCAAAAGACGCAGCAAATGAGTAGCAAGCCGATAGCCAAAGCGTCAAGATGAGTTTTGCGAGCAGGAGAAGTGTTCATGCGGATAGTTTATGCTTATGCCAACATGGAAAAGCGCGTCACCTTCTCGACTCGACTCACGCATCGCTGGTTGCCGTGGCTCTTGCTTGCGCCGCAGCTGGTCATCGTGGCGTTGTTTTTCTTTTGGCCCGCCGCGCAAGCGCTCTATCAATCGGTACTGCAAGAGGATGCCTTTGGCGTGAGCCGCGAATTTGTAGGGCTGGAAAACTTCAAAGCGCTCTGGGCTGATCCGACGTATTTGGGTTCATTCAAAACGACGGCATTCTTCTCCACGCTGGTGGCGGGCATTGGGCTTTCATTCTCTTTACTCTTGGCTGTTTGTGCCAATCGCGTCATGCGTGGTGCGGCGCTGTACAAAACGCTGCTTATTACGCCTTACGCCGTCGCGCCTGTGGTGGCCGCCGTGCTGTGGATGTTTTTGTTTAACAGTTCATTTGGCGTGCTGACTTATGTGCTACACCTGCTTGGCGTCGATTGGAACTATGCCCTCAATAGCACGCACGCCATGACACTGATCGTGATGGCCGCTGTGTGGAAGCAAATTAGCTACAACTTCCTCTTCTTCTTGGCGGGCTTGCAATCCATCCCTCGCTCGCTAATTGAAGCCGCGTCGATTGACGGCGCTAGCCCTTGGCGCAGGTTTTGGACGATTACGTTTCCGCTGCTGACGCCAACCACATTTTTCTTGCTTGTCATCAATATCGTCTACGCTTTTTTTGACACCTTCGCCATCGTGGATGCCACCACACATGGCGGCCCTGGCAAAGACACCGCTATCCTGGTTTACCGCGTGTACTACGACGGCTTTAAAGCGCAAGACTTAGGCGGCTCGGCCGCGCAAAGCGTTATTTTGATGGCGATTGTGGTGGTGCTCACGATCGTGCAGTTTCGCTATGTCGAAAAAAAGGTGAACTATTGATGGTTGAACGCAAACCACTTCTCGATTGGCTCTCGCACGGCATCTTGATTGTGGGCGTGTTGGTGGTCGCACTGCCCATTTGGATTGCCTTCGTTGGCTCGACCCACACCTTAGATGCCATCATCGCCAGCCCAATGCCTATATGGCCTGGCGCAGAGCTATGGGCAAACTACGGCCAAGTTTTAACCTCGGGCGGCACAGGCGGTACGCGCGCGCCCGTGCTGCGCATGCTGGGGGTGAGCTTTGTGATTGCTTCGCTCATTGCCGTTGGCAAAATTATCCTTGCGCTGATCTCCGCATTTGCTTTGGTGTACTTCCGTTTTCGCTTCAAGCAGATGGTGTTTTGGCTTATTTTTATTACGCTCATGCTGCCCGTGGAAGTGCGCATCTCGCCCACCTACCAAATCGTGAGCAACCTGGGAATGCTCAACAGCTATGCAGGACTCACGCTGCCGCTACTGGCATCTGCCACAGCCACGTTTTTGTTCAGGCAGTTTTTTATGACCATCCCCGACGAGCTAGCAGAAGCCTCGCGCATGGACGGGGCAAGCCCCATGCGCTTTTTTTGGGATGTGCTGTTGCCGCTGTCTAAAACCAATATCGCAGCGCTATTTGTCATCATGTTCATCTACGGTTGGAACCAATACCTGTGGCCGCTTCTCGTCAGCACAGAAGAAAAGTACTACCCCATCGTGATTGGCATCAAACAAATGATTTCTGCTGAGAGCCAAGTGGAGTGGCCTTTAGTCATGGCGACCGCCATGCTGGCGCTCATTCCACCCGTGCTAGTGGTGATTGGCATGCAACGCTGGTTTGTGAAGGGCTTGGTGGATGCCGAGAAGTAAAATCGGTTCATGACACAAAAAATCTCTCTTACCCGCTATTTGGTCGAGCAACAACGCGACCATGGTCACATCCCAGCTCAGTTACGGTTACTTTTAGAAGTGGTGGCGCGGTGCTGCAAAACCATTAGTCATGCTGTCAACAAAGGTAATCTTGGTGAAGTCATGGGCTCGGCTGAGAGCGAAAACGTGCAGGGTGAGGTACAAAAAAAGCTAGACATCATCGCCAACGAAGTGCTGATTGAGGCCAACGAATGGGGCGGTCACTTGGCGGCGATGGCCTCCGAAGAGATGGAGGGCATCTACGTCGTGCCCAATCGGTATCCGCAAGGCGAATACTTGTTGCTATTTGATCCACTCGATGGCTCGTCCAACATTGACATCAATGTCAGCATCGGTACGATTTTTAGCGTACTCAAAAAACCCGATGGTGATGCAGGCGTGAGTGAAAAGGATTTCTTGCAAAAAGGCACAGCGCAAGTCGCTGCAGGTTACTGCGTCTATGGCCCGCAGACCACGCTAGTATTGACCGTGGGCGATGGCGTGGCGATGTTTACGCTAGACCGCGAGCAAGGTAGCTTCGTGCTGACCGAAGAAAACGTACGCGTCGCTGAGGACACCAAAGAGTTCGCCATCAACATGAGCAATATGCGCCACTGGGATGAGCCCGTCAAACGCTATATCGACGAATGCCTGGCTGGCAAAACAGGTGTACGAAAAAAAGACTTCAACATGCGCTGGATTGCCAGCATGGTGGCAGAAGTTCACCGCATCTTGTCGCGTGGCGGGATCTTTATGTACCCATGGGATAAGCGCGAGCCTGAAAAACCAGGCAAGCTCCGCCTCATGTACGAAGCCAATCCGATGAGCTGGCTAATCGAGCAAGCGGGCGGTTCTGCCACCAACGGCAAGCAGCGAATTTTAGATATTCAACCCAAAAACCTGCACGAACGTGTGAGTGTGATTTTGGGTGCGAAGAATGAAGTGGAGCGCGTAACGGGGTATCACGCCTAAGCGGCTTTTTTACCTAATCGCGACTCCGTACCTTTCAGCAGCCGCGTGATGTTCTCGCGGTGCGCGTAGACCAGCATTGCGCTCATCACAACCAATGCCATCACGATTGACTTATCGGCACTCCAAGCCACGCCATCACCCATGAGGTAATAGACGGGCGCAAAGACTGCGGCGACCAAGGCCGCGAGCGATGAATAGCGAAAGAAATACGCAATGATGAGCCACGTGCCAAGCGTAGCAAGGCCTAGCGGCCAGCTGATGGCGAGAATCACGCCTGCTGCGGTGGCCACGCCCTTGCCACCTTTGAACCCAAAAAAGATAGGGTAGAGGTGCCCTAAAAATGCGGCAAGACCAACAAGTGCCATGGTGCCAGCGCCCATTCCATAAGGCTCGCCATCAAGCTTGACAAGCAATACAGGAATAAATCCTTTGAACGCGTCGAGCAGCAGCGTCAAAATCGCTGCCAACTTGCTGCCTGACCTAAGCACATTGCTCGCGCCAGGATTGTTGCTGCCATAGCTGCGCGGATCGGGCAGGCCCAGCATCTTGCAAACAAAGACGGCAAAAGTGAGAGCGCCTAGTAAATAGGCGGCGATGATGGCAAGTAGCGTATACAACATAAACAGTTGGCAAAGAATTAGAAAGAATTAGGATCTGACCCTAATTAAATTCTCTTAAAGATCAAACTACCGTTGGTACCACCAAAACCAAAGTTGTTTTTAAGCGCCACGTCAATTTTTACGTCCCGCGCGGTATTGGCGCAATAGTCCAAATCGCACTCTGGGTCTTGGTTAAAGATATTGATTGTTGGTGGGCTTTTTTGGTGGTGTAGTGCGAGCACCGTGAACACCGACTCAATGCCGCCTGCACCGCCTAGCAAATGCCCTGTCATAGATTTAGTCGAGTTGATAAGCGCTCGCCGAGCCGCATCACCCAGCGCAGCTTTGATCGCGTTGGTTTCGTTGATGTCGCCCAGCGGCGTGGATGTGCCGTGCGCGTTAACGTAGTTCACTTGGTCTGGGTTCACCCCCGCGTTAGCAAGGGCATTGACCATGGCGCGGCGTGGGCCGTCGGTATTGGGCGCCGTCATGTGGTACGCGTCGCCACTCATGCCAAAGCCTGAGAGTTCGCAGTAAATCTTGGCACCACGTGCTTTGGCGTGTTCATATTCTTCTAGCACCAATACGCCCGCACCTTCGCCCAGCACAAAGCCGTCACGGTCTTTGTCAAATGGGCGCGAAGCCGTAGCGGGGTCGTCGTTGCGAGTAGACAGCGCGCGTGCCGCCGCAAATCCGCCAATACCGAGTGGCGACACCGTAGACTCGGCCCCGCCAGCGATCATCACATCCGCATCGCCATATTCAATCATCCGCGCCGACAGGCCAATGGCATGCAAGCCCGTGGTGCAAGCCGTGACGACGGCAATATTTGGACCTTTAAAACCAAAGCGAATCGACACATGACCCGAGATCATGTTAATGATGGACGCAGGCACAAAAAATGGCGTGATGCGGCGCGGACCACGAGCGGTTAGCTCAATTTGCGTCTCTTCAATCAGCGGCAACCCACCAATGCCTGAGCCAATGTTGCAACCGATGCGCAAAGACTCTTCCTCGCCCAGCGCCTCGCCAGTCAGCAAGCCCGCATCGCGCACGGCTTGGTCAGCCGCCGCAATACCGTAATGAATAAACGTATCCATGGTGCGGACTTCTTTGGTGTTGAGGTAATCCTCCACCTTGAAGCCCTTCACCTCGCCCGCAAATGTGCAAGCAAATGCTGCAGCATCAAATTTGGTGATATTGGCAATGCCCGATTGGCCTGCCAGCAAATTTGCCCAGCTCGTCGCCACATCGTTACCCACGGGGGTCACGCAACCAAGACCTGTCACCACAACTCTACGTTTTGTCATACTCACTTCTCCAATTCACAACTAGCAACGACAAAAAGCCTGACCTTGTTCAAGGATCAGGCTTTTTTAAATTTGATTAACCGAAGGCTTAAGCCTTGCTGTGGGTGCTGGCGTAGTCAACCGCGTTTTGCACGGTCGTGATCTTCTCTGCGTCTTCATCAGGAATCTCAATACCAAACGCGTCTTCCAAGGCCATGACCAATTCCACTGTGTCTAGTGAGTCAGCGCCCAAGTCAGCCACAAAGGCTTTTTCGTTGGTCACAGCAGACTCTTCCACGCCAAGTTGCTCGGCAATGATTTTTTTGACACGGGTTTCGATATCGCTCATATATCCCTCAAGGGTTGTAAAAGAAGGTTTGCATTGTACGCTGACTCGATAGCCTCGGTAAAAGCGCGGGCAAAACGCGGACTATCAAACAAAGGGCTGGCACGCACCGCTTCTCGAAGGCCTGCCCGAAGCTCAGCCAGCTCATCCAAATGCCCGCTCCAATACAGCGCCTTAGCCACGTAGTCCTCCTCCGAGTCCGCAACCCAATCCGCAAGCCCTGCTGTAGACATCAAACTAGCGCCTTGCCGCGCAATCAGCGTGTTCCCAAGCAAAGTCAGCGTGGGCACGCCCATCCAGAGTGCCTCGGCAGTGGTGGTACCGCCAGAGAACGGAATCGTGTCCAACATCAAATCGATGCTTTGATAACTTTCAAGGTACGCCGCATAGGAAACTGGCGATAAAAGCTCAATTCGCGCAAGCGGCAACTCAAAGTCCCTCAGCCGCTGCTCAAACAGCGCCACCATCTCAGCTTGTCCAAGCTGTGTACAGCGGATGTGCAAGTGCGCACTTGGCGTTCGCTCCAGCACCCGCCGCCACAAATGGAGCGTGGCATCGGTAATTTTGAGCAAAGATTGCAGCGAGCCAAAAGTAATACGCTTGTTTTGCAATGCGGGTAGCGGACTGACTGGGGGCGCAAAAATCGGCTCACACAGACACAGCCGCGTAGTTGGCAAATAAAGCAAGCGCTCAGAATGGTGTGCGGCGGACGACTCTGGGCTGCTAATGCGGTCGGTCAAGAAATAATCCATATTGGCCACGCCCGTCGTGGCGTACCAGCCAAGCCACGATATTTGCACGGGCGCGGCGCGGCAGGCAAAGAGCGGCAAGCGATTCATATCGGTATGCCCCGACAGATCAATCAGCAAATCGATGCCCAGCTTTGCCGTAAGTGCCTGCACTTCCTCGTCGCCCATTCGCGCGACCGACTGCCACGTGGCAAATTGTGCCCGTAGCTTTTGTGCAACCGCGTCATCCACCTCCAGCATTGAAAACGCATGTAGCGTTAAACGGCTTTTATCCACAAAGGGCAACCAGTCTTGCAAGAAAAACCCCACAGGATGCATTTTGAAATCACCCGAGACAAACCCAACTTGCAGTGGGCGCTCACCTTGATACCAAGGCTTTTTTATCTGCATTTGTATGGGCGTTTGAAAACCCGCGCAGCGCAAATCGGCCGCGTGTTTGGCTTTCGTAAAAATCGTGGCATCGGTGCTGCTGGTGTCATAAGTCGATTCAAACAACTCAAAAGAAGCTGGCAAATAGTTATCGGGCGCAAGTAACTGAGCTTGTCGCATCAGCCCCTGCGCTAAGTCACGCTGCATAAGGCTTTGCAGACTATTCGCTAAATTAATCATCGCATTCACGTGCGCGGGATCTAACGCCAACACTTGCCGAAAAATAGACGCCGCCTCTGATGCGCGATGCTGCGTATAGAGCAAATAACCCAAGTTGTAGAGGCTAGCGATGTGCGCAGGTGCAAGATCCAGCGCTTTGCGAAACGTCGCCTCGGCTTCTACCGACTCGCCAAGTGCCATCAGGTACAGCGCCAGATTGACATGTACATCGGGATTGTTAGCAATGCCGCGCAAACCCGACGCGATCGCGCGGCGATACACCAGCAGCCCCTCCTGAGGGTTGTGGTCGTAATTTAATAAAAGAGCGGCTACGGTGGCTTCGCGGTCAATCATGAAATAATTGTCGCTTATGGCAAAACCAGCAAACACCACAAAAGATTACTCCGAAGACTCCATCCGCGTCTTAAAAGGCTTAGAGCCCGTCAAGCAGCGCCCTGGCATGTACACGCGCACTGACCACCCGCTACACATGATCCAAGAAGTACTGGACAACGCTGCCGACGAAGCGCTGGCGGGCTTTGGCAAGCGCATCACTTTGACCTTGCACACGGACGGCTCGGTGAGCGTGGAAGACGACGGGCGCGGCATCCCACACGGTATTCACGAGGGCGAAGGTCTGCCCGTGATGCAAATTGTGTTTACCCAATTGCATGCGGGCGGCAAGTTCGACAAAGGCTCGGGCGGCGCGTACAGCTTTGCAGGCGGCCTGCACGGTGTGGGCGTGAGCGTAACCAATGCACTGGCCACACGGCTAGAAGTTTCATCGCACCGCGATGGCAAAGTCGCACGCTTGGTGTTTGCGGCAGGCGATGTGATTGAACCCCTTACCCAGCACGCTTTGCAGGCAGGCGACAAGAAGCAAGGTACGGTTGTGCGCGTGTGGCCTGACGCCAAGTATTTCGATTCACCTCACTTTCCGCTGTCCGAGCTCACGCACTTGCTGCGCTCCAAAGCGGTACTGATGTCAGGCGTGATCGTCACGCTGGTGAACGAAAAAGCAAAAGACAAAGCAGAGCAAACCACCATATGGCAATACAAGGGCGGCCTTACCGACTACCTCACGCAAAGCTTGGCGGCTGATCCTGTGATTCCGCTATTTGAAGGCGAGCAATTTACCAAAGCGGGCAAAGAAGTCGAAGACACGGGCTTTGCCGAAGGTGAGGGTGCGGCGTGGGCGGTGGCATTTACAGCGGACGGCGCTGTGATGCGCGAGAGCTACGTCAATCTCATCCCGACCACCGCTGGCGGCACACACGAAAGCGGGCTGCGCGATGGTCTGTTTCAAGCGGTCAAAAGCTTTATCGAGATGCACGCGCTCCTGCCCAAGGGCGTGAAGCTACTGAGTGAGGACGTATTCGCCCGCGCCAGTTATGTGCTCTCTGCCAAGGTGCTCGATCCGCAATTCCAAGGGCAAATTAAAGAGCGCCTGAACTCGCGCGATGCGCTCAAATTGGTTTCCAACTACGTGCGCCCCAGCTTAGAGTTATGGCTCAACTCGCACGTCGATTGGGGTAAAAAACTCGCCGAGCTAGCGATTTCTGCAGCCCAAGCCCGTCAACGCGCAGGACAAAAAGTGGAAAAGCGCAAAGGCTCGGGTGTAGCTGTGCTGCCTGGCAAACTAACCGACTGCGAAAGCCGCGACATCACACACAACGAGGTGTTTTTAGTCGAGGGAGACTCTGCGGGCGGCTCCGCAAAAATGGGGCGCGATAAGGAGTCACAAGCCGTGCTGCCCCTGCGCGGCAAGGTGCTCAACACTTGGGAAGTGGAGCGCGACCGCCTCTTTGCCAATAACGAAATTCACGACATTTCGGTCGCCATTGGCGTTGATCCACATGGCGAAAACGATAGCCCTGACCTTAGCGGTCTGCGCTACGGCAAGATTTGCATCTTGTCGGACGCGGACGTGGACGGCTCGCACATTCAGGTGCTCTTGCTCACGCTATTCCTCAAGCACTTTCCCAAACTAATTGAGACAGGTCACATCTACATCGCCCGTCCGCCGCTGTTTAGGCTAGACGTGCCAGCACGCGGCAAAAAACCCGCCAGCAAACTCTACGCGCTAGACGACGGCGAGCTGCAAGCCTTGCTGGATAAGGCCGCCAAGGATGGTGTCGCTCGTGAGCGCTGCCAGATTAGCCGCTTCAAAGGTTTGGGTGAAATGAACGCCGAGCAACTGTGGGACACCACGCTCAACCCCGACACGCGGCGATTGCTGCCCGTGAAATGGAGCGCATTGGATTTAGCGCAAACGCATGTGCAAATGACCAAGCTGATGGGCAAGGGCGAAGCGGCATCTAGGCGCGAGCTGATGGAGATTCACGGCGACGGGATTGAGATTGATGTTTAAGCTTTTCGCCGCGTGTTTTGCTCTTTGGCTAGGGGTGTGCGCAGCTCACGCCGAAATTTGGGGCTTTATCGACGACAAGGGTGTGGGGCATTTTTCGGCAACTAAAGAAGACGCTCGGTATGAGTTGTTCTCAAAAGAGATTTCGCCAGAACCCGCGCCAAGCCAATTGGGCTCAGGTGACGAATCGTCGCCAGCGGCTACCTGCACCCGACCCCAATTGTTTGGCGCTAATCTCAATTGTTCGCCTGCTCCCCCCTCTATTTCCCCGCTTTCCCCTAAGCTTGCGGCGTTTTTTGAGTCATCACAAGTCCTCAAAAATATCAAGCCGCACATGCAAGCCGCTGCGCACAAATACCTGCTTGATGTCGAATTGTTGCAAGCTTTGATTGCCGCCGAGTCTGGCTTTAATGTCACCGCCATTTCGCCCAAAGGTGCGCTGGGACTCATGCAGCTCATCCCTGAAACCGCCGCCAGATACGGCGTACAGGGTGACAGACGCACATCGCAACAGCAAAAGTTATTCGATCCGTATACCAATATCCATGCGGGCTCACACTATCTGCGCGATCTGCTGACGCTCTTTAAAGGTCAGCTCGACTTGGCGCTGGCCGCCTACAACGCGGGCGAAGGCGCGGTGCAAAAAGCGGGCAACAAAATCCCCAACTATCCCGAGACGCAAAACTACGTGAAGACGGTCACGCAGATGTACGCGGCGCTCAAGCCACCGCCACCTCCTGTGCAAGCCCCGCCCATCGTGGCTCCTCAGCCCAAACCGCCCGCAGGGCCAGACCCACTGCGGCCTACCAAAGGGCGGGCAAATGGACTGCCGCTCAAATAAAAACTCAAACCATCAAAACACGATATGCAAGACAACATCATCACCATTGAGCCTGACGGCGAATCGCTAGAGCTCGCGCACTACGCCCAGCAAGCCTATTTGGAATACGCACTTAGCGTCGTTAAAGGCCGCGCCCTGCCTGATGTGTGCGATGGACAAAAGCCCGTGCAGCGCCGCATTTTGTATTCGATGTCGCGCATGGGGCTTGGCTTTGGTGGTTTGAGTGGAAATACAGGTGCGCGTCCCGTCAAGTCCGCTCGCGTGGTGGGCGATGTACTGGGTCGCTTTCACCCGCACGGTGACCAAGCCGCGTATGACGCGATGGTGCGCATGGCGCAAGATTTTTCGCAGCGCTATCCGCTGGTGGATGGTCAAGGCAACTTTGGTTCGCGCGACGGTGACAACGCTGCTGCTATGCGCTACACCGAGGCACGGCTCAGCAAAATCACAACACTGCTGATGGATGAAATCGACATGGGCACGGTGGACTTTGTGCCCAATTACGACGGCTCAACCGAAGAGCCGCGCCAGCTACCTGCACGTTTGCCGTTTAATTTGCTGAACGGCGCAAGCGGCATTGCCGTGGGCTTGGCGACCGAAATCCCAAGTCACAACTTGGGCGAAGTTGCCAGCGCTTGCGTGGCGCTTATTAAAAACCCGCAACTCTCGGACGATGAGCTATTTGCTATTCTTCCTGCGCCCGATTACCCCAGCGGCGGACAAATCATCAGTAGCACTGCTGACATAGCAGCGGCCTACAAAACAGGACGCGGTTCGCTCAAAGTGCGGGCGCGTTGGCACATCGAAGACTTGGCGCGTGGTCAGTGGCAATTGGTGATTGACGAGCTGCCACCTGGGGTCAGCACCGCCAGCGTGCTAGGCGAGATTGAAGAGATTAGCAACCCCAAAGTCAAGGCGGGCAAGAAAGCGCTACTCGCAGAGCAAGTGCAACTCAAAGCCACGTTCCTTGCAGTCGTCGATACCGTGCGTGACGAGTCGAACAAAGACGCGATGGTACGCATCGTGATTGAGCCCAAAAGCTCTCGCGTGGAACAGCAAGATTTGATTACGACACTGCTGGCGCACACATCGCTGGAGACCTCGTCCAGCATCAACATGACGGCCATTGGCATTGACGGCAGGCCGATACAAAAGAGTCTGCGCCAGATGCTAAACGAGTGGGTGATGTTCCGCGCGCAAACCATTGAGCGGCGCAGTAAACACCGCTTGGGCAAGGTCTTGGAGCGCATTCATATTTTGGAGGGGCGGCAATTGGTGCTGCTCAATATTGACGAAGTGATTGCCATCATTCGTCAATCGGATGAACCCAAGGCGGCCTTGATTGCACGCTTCAAACTATCGGATCGACAGGCTGAGGACATCTTAGAAATTCGTCTACGCCAACTCGCGCGATTAGAAGCCATCAAGATTGAGCAAGAGCTGTCCCAGCTGCGTACCGAGCAAGGCAAATTAGAAGAGATTTTGAATAGCCCCGCCGCCCTTAGGCGCCTCATGATTAAAGAAATTGAAGCGGATGCAAAAGTGTTTACTGACGCAAGGCGCACTTTGATTCAAGAAGAAAAACGTGTCACGTTAGAGATCAAAATTGTCGATGAGCCCATGACTGTGATCGTGTCGGATAAAGGCTGGGTACGCACGCAAAAAGCGCACGGCGTGGACAAAAGCACGCTCACGTTTAAGGCAGGCGATGCGCTGCACGCGACGTTCGAATGCCGCTCGATTGACGCGTTGATTGTCTTTGGCACAGCGAACAGCAATGGGGCTAGTGGAGGCGTCCGCGTCTACTCAGTCGCAGTGTCTGCACTGCCAGGCGGTCGGGGTGACGGCCAGCCGATTTCTAGTCTCATCGAACTAGAAGCAGGCACGCAGGCACAGTATTACTTTGCGGGTGCTGTGGAAGAGCAACTGCTGCTATCGAGCAGTGGCGGCTACGGTTTTTACGCCAGCGTAGCCAACATGGTTTCGCGCCAAAAAGCGGGCAAGGCCTTTGTGAGCTTGGGCGAGCATGGCGGGAAGGGCGAAACGTTAAACGCACCCACCCACATTGCACCCATGCCACAAGCCGCATCCGCTGTGGCTTCCCAGCCACCCAGCCCCGCAAGGCAAGTGGTCTGTGGCTCGCGCGAGGGGCGCTTGCTTAGCTTTGCGCTCACCGACTTGCGCCAAATGGCAGGCGGTGGACGCGGCCTGATGCTGATGGATGTGGACAGCAAAGACGCGCTGGTTGGTGCGATTGCCATAGTCCAAGGCGCATCTGCCATGCTGTATGGCGCAGGGCGCGGCGGCAAAGAAAAAACAGAAAAACTCGATCACAAAATGATTGCCATGACCGCCGCGCCGCGCGGTCGCAAAGGCAAGGTTTTGGATGTAGGATTCAAAATTACAGGATTGAAAGCCCTTTAATCACTAGCAGTCATGGACATTACGCTCTTACTCAAAGCCGCCCTCATGGGCATTGTTGAAGGACTCACCGAGTTTCTTCCCATATCCAGCACGGGACATCTCATCCTGGCGGGCGCACTCTTGGGGTTTGATGACGACAAAGCCAAGATGTTTGACATTGCCATTCAAACGGGCGCCATCTTTGCGGTCATCATGGTGTATTGGCAAAAGATTAAAGACACACTCGTGACCTTACCCACAAGCCAAGCCAGCCGTGGCTTTGCGCTTAATGTACTGATTGCTTTTGTGCCTGCCGTGGTGCTCGGGCTCTTGTTTGGCAAATATATTAAGGCGCATTTGTTTACGCCCGTGGTGGTGGCGACAACGTTTATTTTGGGTGGTCTGATTATTTTGTGGGTCGAAAAGCGCGACAAGCGCTTTGAGGTGACTTCAACTGTCGAAGGCATGACCCCCCTCCTCGCACTCAAAATCGGTCTCGTGCAGTGCCTCGCCATGATTCCAGGTACCAGCCGCAGCGGCGCAACCATTATTGGTGGGATGCTCTTGGGGCTCTCGCGCAAAGCGGCAACGGATTTTTCGTTCTACCTCGCCATTCCCACACTCATTGGTGCAGGCGCGTACAGCCTTTACAAAGAGCGCGCCTTGCTATCAGTAACAGATGCGCCCATGTTTACCGTGGGTTTGCTATTCTCATTTTTAAGTGCTTGGGTCTGTGTGCGCTGGCTGCTCAAATACATTGCCACGCACAGCTTTGTGGTGTTTGCGTGGTATCGGATTGGGTTTGGAGTTGTTGTGTTGGCGACTGCGTACTCGGGTTTGGTTAAGTGGGCAGCTTAAATTTGGTTTTTATTTCGTTTTTTGAAAGGGCATCCTATGAAACGTACTTATCTATTTATAGCCACACTGCTGGCAACTTGCAGCCACATCACGTTCGCCGCACCGCTGGCGTGTGATGACCAGCTTAAAACAGCATTCAAGCCAGATGCCTTGACCTCGGTCGTGGCGGTTAAATCCTACGCCAAAGGTGACAAAGTTTTTGTCTCTGACTCGGGCGCACCCGTCACGCTATCAAATGATTTATGCATGGTCAAAATTTTGGTGGGCCCTGGCAATCCCGGTCCTGCGGAGGCGCGATCTACATCAGCAGGCATTGGCATTGAAGTATGGCTGCCCACGCACGCCAATTGGAACGAACGTATCCGCAACTATGGTGGCGGCGGTGCAGTGGGTGGCAACCACATTTATGCGGACAGCTTTGGTCAATCCAAAGAAAAAGAAGTCGGTAGCAAGTTCCCTGCGCCCATCATTGCGGGCATGGGCTTTGCCTCGGGCACCACAGACGCAGGACAGCGCTGGTCGCAAAACAGCTCCTTTCGTTTCTTGCCTGATGGCAAGCTCAATACAACTTTGCTGCACGATTTTTCGTACCGAAGCTTAGTAGAACAAGCACTGAAAACACAGGCGCTGGTGCAGCTCTATTACGGGCGAGTACAAAAATTTGCTTACTTTGATGGGCACTCGACAGGTGGACGTCAGGTTTGGAAAATCGCACAAGATTACCCCGAACTCTACGACGGTTATTTGAGTGCAGCGCCTGCCATTAGCACAGGTAAATTCAACGCAAGCGCCTTTTATCCGCAATTGGTGATGAAGGCGGATCTTGGCTACACCTCAGCCGACCCTGCGTTTGTTGCAGCCAATTTCAAAGCAAAAATGACTGAAGTCAACAAACTGGCCGTCAAGTCTTGCGACAAGGAAGGCCTTGGATTTTTACTCGATCCGTTTGCCTGCAACTACGATCCTGCAAAAGATAGAGCAGCGCTTTGCACAGGCGTTGCTGGCGATGGTGTGGTGGGAGCGAACGCTGACGCTACAAGCTGCGTTAATCGGGCGGAAGCACGCGTTATCAACAAAATCTGGTACGGCGCAACCACAGATGGCAGCTATGACGCCAACGAGTCGGTTGCTGCACGCACAGGCACGGCGCTTGGCAAAACGGCCACAGGGCAGCAACTCTGGTGGAGCTATCCGCGCGGAGCAGATTGGGGCGGCCTCA
>JANXRP010000100.1 GCA_025352965.1 Comamonadaceae bacterium | reverse complement strand
TTTGCTTGACCACCAAATTTGGCTGCCAAAACAGTCGTAATCGCCGCTGTCAGCGTTGTCTTGCCGTGGTCAACGTGGCCAATCGTTCCCACGTTCACGTGGGGCTTGGTCCGTTCAAATTTTTCTTTTGCCATGATGCTTTTCCTTTAAATAATATGAGCAATGCCTGTGAGTGGGTTTAATGTCTGCATCACACTCGTGAGTCTTTTTGCACAGGCACAAAAAGCGGTGTGATCGCAGACAACTGGAACTAAATTCGATTACTTGGTGCGCGCCGACATGATGGCTTCCGACACATGCTTCGGGGCTTCCGAGTAATGCTTGAATTCCATCGTGTAAGTGGCACGGCCTTGCGACATTGAGCGCAGCGTTGTGGAGTAGCCAAACATTTCGGACAGTGGCACTTCGGCTTTAATTGCCTTACCGCCACCAACCATGTCTTCCATACCTTGGACCATACCGCGGCGTGAGGACAAATCACCCATCACGTTACCAGCATAGTCTTCTGGCGTCTCAACTTCAACAGACATCATCGGCTCAAGAATGACTGGGCTTGCTTTGCGACAGCCTTCTTTGAAACCAAAGATAGCGGCCATTTTGAACGCGAGCTCGTTCGAGTCAACATCATGGTACGAACCGAAATGCAACGTAACTTTCACGTCCACCACAGGGTAGTTCGCAAGCACGCCTTGCGTAACGGCTTCCATGATGCCCTTTTCGACAGCAGGAATGTATTCGCGTGGCACCACGCCGCCTTTGATAGCATCGATAAACTCAATACCTTTGCCCATTTCGTTCGGCTCGATCTTGAGCACAACGTGGCCATATTGACCTTTACCGCCAGACTGACGCACAAACTTGCCTTCTGCGTCTTCCACCGTTTTGCGGATAGTTTCACGGTACGACACTTGCGGCTTGCCAACGTTTGCTTCGACGCCAAATTCGCGCTTCATACGGTCAACAATAATTTCAAGGTGCAACTCACCCATACCCGCGATGATGGTCTGACCTGATTCTTCATCGGTACGCACGCGGAAAGAAGGATCTTCCTGCGCCAAACGATTCAGCGCAATGCCCATCTTCTCTTGGTCAGCCTTGGTTTTTGGTTCCACGGCCTGTGCAATCACTGGCTCAGGGAATACCATCTTTTCTAGCGTCACAATGCTATCTGGATCACACAGCGTTTCGCCTGTAATCACGTCCTTGAGTCCGATACAAGCGGCGATATCGCCCGCCACAATTTCGTCCACCGATTCGCGCTCGTTTGCGTGCATTTGCACGATACGACCGATTCGCTCTTTGCGACCTTTGATTGGGTTGTAAACGCTATCGCCAGACTTCAAAACGCCTGAATAAACTCGAACGAATGTCAACTGACCCACAAATGGATCGGTCATCAATTTAAATGCGAGTGCCGAGAATTTCTCTTTGTCATCCGCCTTACGTGTTGTCGGCTGCTCGTCTTCGTCCATGCAAGGCACAGGAGGAATATCCACCGGGCTTGGCATGTACTCAATCACGGCGTCAAGCATGGCCTGTACGCCTTTGTTTTTAAACGCAGAGCCACACAGCATCGGCTGGATTTCGCTGGCAATCGTGCGCTGACGAATCGCCGCCTTGATCTCGAGTTCAGTCAGCTCACCGCCCTCTAAGTATTTATTCATGAGCTCTTCAGACGCCTCAGCCGCAGCTTCGACAAGCTTCTCGCGGAATTCGTTAGCCTTGTCGACCAACTCAGCTGGGATGTCGCCATAAGTAAAGGTCACACCTTTATCGGCTTCGCTCCACAAAATCGACTTCATTTTGACAAGGTCAACCACGCCAGCAAAACCCTCTTCAGCACCGATTGGAATTTGCAACGGCACTGGATTCGCTTTTAAACGCAATTTCATCTGGTCATAGACCTTGAAGAAGTTCGCACCCGTACGGTCCATCTTATTGACAAACGCCAAGCGTGGCACTTTGTACTTGTTAGCTTGACGCCAAACCGTCTCGGACTGAGGCTGCACACCGCCCACAGCGCAGTACACCATGCACGCACCATCTAGCACGCGCATCGAGCGCTCAACTTCAATCGTGAAATCAACGTGTCCAGGGGTATCAATAATGTTGATACGGTGCTGGTCAAAGCTTTTGCTCATGCCCGACCAAAAGCAAGTGGTTGCTGCAGACGTGATCGTGATCCCGCGCTCTTGCTCTTGCTCCATCCAGTCCATGGTGGCCGCGCCATCATGCACTTCACCGATTTTGTGGTTCACGCCCGTGTAAAAAAGCACACGTTCGGTTGTGGTTGTTTTGCCTGCATCAATGTGTGCAGAGATACCGATATTGCGGTAGCGTTCAATGGGGGTGGCGCGTGCCATAATTTTTTCCTTTAAAGCTGCAAGCAACCCACATGGGTCGCTTGCAATCAAGTGGTTTAGAAACGAATTTCTTAGAAGCGGAAATGCGAGAACGCTTTATTGGCTTCTGCCATGCGGTGAACTTCGTCACGTTTCTTCATTGCGCCGCCACGACCTTCAGTCGCCTCGAGCAACTCATTGCATAAGCGCTGCGCCATAGATTTTTCGCTACGCTTGCGCGCAGCTTCTTTAATCCAGCGCATAGACAAAGCCAAGCGGCGCACGGGGCGCACTTCAACTGGGACTTGGTAGTTTGCACCGCCAACGCGGCGGGACTTCACTTCGACCATTGGCTTGACGTTGTCAATAGCCAGCGTGAAGGCTTCCATTGGTGGTTTGCCAGTTTTCTTTTCCATTGCCTCAAGCGCGCCATAAATAATGCGCTCTGCAACTGCTTTTTTACCACTTTCCATAATCACATTCATGAATTTGGAGAGCTCGATATTGCCAAATTTTGGGTCTGGCAGAATGATACGTTTAGGGACTTCGCGACGACGTGGCATGGTTTCACCTCTTAAATCTTGCTTCAGTGGATACGCTTTTGCGCAATCAACAGGTCATAAGACCCTCACTTACTCGATTCGCCCTCGACATTGAAGGTTGGAATCACTACGCTGTTGGTTGCGCCACGCAACAACAGCACCTGAAATACAAACTAACGAAATACGATTACTTAGCCTTTGGCTTTTTCGCACCGTACTTAGAACGCGACTGCTTGCGATCTTTCACGCCTTGCAAATCGAGCGATCCACGAACGATGTGGTAACGCACACCTGGCAAATCTTTGACACGGCCGCCGCGAACTAACACGACGCTGTGCTCTTGCAAGTTGTGGCCTTCTCCGCCGATGTAAGAAATCACCTCAAAACCGTTGGTTAAACGGACTTTGGCAACCTTACGCAACGCAGAGTTAGGTTTTTTAGGTGTCGTTGTATAGACACGGGTGCAGACGCCACGGCGCTGCGGTGAGTTCTGCATCGCAGGACTCTTGGACTTGACGGTTTCCACCTCTCGTCCATGGCGAATCAATTGATTAATAGTTGGCATGTATAAACGTCCCTAAACGTTAGAAAATATAGAATGTTCCTCTCCTGCCCCAAAAGCAGAAAAGCCTTCCATTATAGTCATTTTCAGGTGTTCTTTATGCCAAAAGACATTTCCAAGCTGGAAATTCAGCCCATTTACGGCTACCTCTTTTTATTAAAGTCGCTTTTCGCTTTGCCCATCAAACAAATGCACTTTCTCTGTTTTGATAACAAGACCCACGATATCGTCAGGCTGCACGCTGGTGCGGCCATGCAGCACGACAACCAGCTGCGATCCGCCTACTTGCACAAGTAACTCTGTCTCTGCGCCCGTAGGTTCGACGACGACAACTTTGGCGGGCACGCCTTCGCCAGCAGCACCAATGCTAATGTCGGTTGGGCGAATACCGTAGTAAATGCTTTGACTGTCGACTAGATTAGTCGCCTTCGATACAGGCCATTGCTGCCCCTCAGCCGTCACACCACCCTTGCTGGCCGTGCCCTTCAAGACATTCATGGATGGAGAGCCAATGAACTGGGCAACGAACAGGTTCTGAGGATGGTCAAACAACTCTAACGGTGTGCCGATTTGCTCTACGATACCGTCATGCATCACCACGATGCGATCCGCCATGGTCATGGCTTCGATCTGATCATGTGTGACGTAGACCGTTGTTGTTTTTAAACGCTGATGCAGCGCTTTAATTTCAGCACGCATCGCGACCCGCAGCTTGGCATCCAAGTTAGAGAGCGGCTCGTCAAACAAAAATACTTTCGGGTCACGCACAATCGCTCGCCCCATGGCGACACGCTGGCGCTGACCACCTGACAATTCACGCGGAAAGCGATGCAACAACGCATCCAAGTTCAAAATTTTGGCAGCGCGGTTAACGCGCTCATCAGTTTCGGATTTGTCTGCCTTACGCAGCTTCAAACTAAACGCCATGTTTTCACCCACAGTCATATGCGGATAGAGCGCGTAGCTTTGGAAGACCATCGCAATGTCACGATCTTTGGACTCCATATCGTTCACGACCGTGCCATCAATCGAAATCTCACCGCCTGTGATTTCCTCTAGCCCCGCCAGCATACGAAGCAGCGTCGATTTACCGCAACCTGAAGGTCCCACTAGCACGACGAATTCACCGTCTGTAATATCAAAACTGATACCGTGGATAACTTTCACTTCGGATTTACCTGCACCAAAGGATTTTTGGATGTTATTAAAATTAAGCGATGCCATGAGTTTGTTCCTAAATTCTTAAATCACTTAGCTCTTCACAGCGCCAGCCGTGAGTCCAGAGACCATATAACGCTTAAAGACGTAATAAATCGCTGCTGGTGGCAGTGCATAAACGCAGCCCGTCGCCATGAGGACTTCCCAAGGTGAATCGTCTGAGCCTAAAAAGTTTCCTAGCGCAACGGACAAGGTCAGATCCGACTCTTTGGAGAGGAGCAAAAATGCGTACAAGTATTCGTTCCAAGCCAACAATAGGGAGTAAATACCCACCGCGACCATCGAGGGAACCATCAGTGGTAAATACACCATACGAAAAAGCTGCAATGGTGTCGCGCCATCCATGCGCGCGGCTTCGTCCAACTCAAACGGCAGCTTGTCCGAAGCTTGCTTGAGCACCCAGATGCAGTACGGCGATGCAATCGTGACCATTGCCAAAATAAGCGACCAGTGATTGTTGAGCAAGCCATAATTCGCCATCGTTTTATACATGGGCACAGCCAAAAACGCGGCTGGAATGAAGTACGTAAACAGCGCCAAGTTGAGAACCGTGCGCCCTCCGCGAACCTTCAAACGACTAATCGCAAAAGCGGCTAACGTCGAGACAAAAAGCGTGATGAAACCGACTGAAAGCGCAATGATGAACGAATTGCCCAGTTGCTGCCAAAAGTGATTTAAATAGAAGTGCCCTTGACTAAAAACTGTTTCGAAGTTCTTGAGCGTCGGCTCTTTAGGCCAGAGTCGCCCAGAAGTTGCCGAGTCCTTACTAGAAATCGCAAACAAAAACATGTGATAAACGGGAATCATCGTCCACAAAAAGACAGGGATTCCGATCAGCAGCAACTTCGCCTCGGTAGAGACGGCTTTCAAGGTCTTGTTCATTTCGACAGTCTTTTCATCATCACGTACACCAGCGGCAGCACCATCGGCAACGCCACCACAATCGACGCCATTGCCAAATCGATCTGATCGAGTCTTAGATAACGAATACCCAGCGTTGCCAACACATGCGTCAAGTCCGCAGGCCCACCACCCGTTAGCAAGTACACACTATTGAAGTCGCCTAGCGTCCAAATCATCGACAAAATCGTAGATGTGAAATACATGGTCTTGACCGACGGCCAAGTGATAAATCGAAACTTTTGCCACGAAGTTGCGCCATCCACCGATGCAGCTTCGTATTGTTCAGTCGGGATAGACAGGCGCGCTGAAATCAAAATCAAAGTCCAAAATGGCAATGACTTCCAAACATGCATCACCATCGAAAACGACAGTGCCAGCGCAGGATCATTCAGCCAATTAGGGCCATCCATGCCCGTCAGGCTAAAAATCGTGCTGTTAATCACGCCCCACTCTGGGTTCAGCATAAAACGCACCGACAAAATCGTCGGAATCGAAGG
>JANXRP010000085.1 GCA_025352965.1 Comamonadaceae bacterium | reverse complement strand
GCATCAAATACGGGCGTGGCAATGGCGCTGACGCCGTTGACAACGCTATCTCTGACCACACTGATATTCTTTTTGCGAATGTTTGCCAAATCTTTTTGAAACTCTGCATCGCGCCAAACCTCGCCCGCAATGGCCTTGGCGGTATCAGTCGGCAGCAGCGCTGCAAACAATTTGCCCGAAGCTGTGCCCTGCACCGAGATCGTGGTGCCAAGCCGAATGTTGACGTAAATCGATTCAGGTCCTGCTTCGGTTTTGATGATGGTGGGGCCTTGCGTACCCCAGACCGCAATGGCAACCGTGTGCCCCACCTTGAGTGCCAGCCCTTGAAGTTCGGCGCTTGCCAGTCGCACAGGATCAATTTGTTGCAGACCAATCAGCCCGAGCTGCACACCAAACGCACCAAGGCCATAGCGACCTGTATCCACGTCTTGTTCGATCAGCCCTAGTTTGCTAAAGCTCACCAAATATGGATGCGCTTTGGCAGGCGTCATCTTGGCTGCAAGCGCTAGGTCTTTGAGCGCCATAGAGCGACCCGCATCCGCCAACGCCTGCAAGAGTTTGCCGCCAACTTCGATGCTTTGAATGCCACGTGATTTTGTTGTCATTGTGCGTTAATTGTAAGTTATAATTTCGTTATAAACAAATTAATTCCATATTAACAAATGATAAACGCCCAAATCCTTGTTGTTGGCGGCGGTCCTGTTGGCATGACCCTAGCGGCGCTGCTGGCCAAGCGCGGTATTGATGTGCGCGTGGTGGAAGCGGACGCTGGGTATTGCGAGGGCAGCCGTGCGACCTGCGTATCGCGCCGCTCACTTGAGATTATGGGCTGGGCTGACGCGGTGCAAGCCATGATGGACAAAAGCTTGCCGTGGTCGGATGGACGCAGTTTTTATCGCGATCAGCAGGTACTGCACTTCCAAATGCCCGCCGACCCGACACAGCGCTTTGCACCCATGGTCAATATCCAGCAATATTACGTAGAAGAATATGCGCACAAAGCCTTAATTAGCAAGGCTTCCGAGAGTAGCGTTTTATGGAATACAAGGCTTCAATCCCTGGCGCAATCAGATAGCGGAGCGATTGCAACAGTAGTCGCCGCAGATGGACGCGAACAAACCATTCACGCCGATTGGGTTGTCGCTTGCGATGGCGGTAAGAGCACCGTGCGCGAGCAGCTGGGCTTGCGGCTAGAGGGCATGCAGTACGACGGGCGCTATGTGATTGTGGACATCAAACAAAAAACGAAGCGGCCCACCGAACGCTTGGCGTGGTTCGATCCGCCATCCAACCCAGGTTCGACGATTTTGATGCACCGTCAGCCCGACGATGTGTGGCGCATTGACTATCAATTGCAAGATGGCGAAGACCCTGATGAAGCTATCAAGCCTGAAAACGTCTTACCTAGAGTGCAAAGCCATCTCAGCATGATTGGCGAGAACGAGCCGTGGGAGGTCATTTGGATTGCGATCTACAACGCCAAATGTTTGACCTTGCCAAGCTATCGAACGGGTCGCGTGTTTTTTGCAGGCGATGCTGCGCACTTAGTCCCCATCTTTGGTGTGCGTGGACTTAACTCTGGCTTTGATGATGCAGGTAATTTGGCGTGGAAGTTGGCGCTGGTCGTGCAAGGCAAAGCCGAAGATAAGTTGCTGGATAGCTACAGCACAGAGCGCGTTCACGCCACACACGAGAACCTGCGCTACGGTGCGAAGAGCACCGAATTTATGTCGCCTCCGCATCATGGCTTTAGCTTGATGCGTCAGGCTGCGCTACGGCTTTCGACCGTGGATAAAGATGTGAGCTCACTCATTAATCCAAGACAAAGCTTACCGATTGAGTATGTGGGATCACCGCTTAATTTGACTGAAGCTGCGGGGATGCCTGCCCCAGAGGCCATATTAGGTAAGGCTTCCACGAGTACGACTCATTTGAGTCAATGCTTTGGTGACGCATTCACGCTCTTGCAGTTAGCTGATTTAGACGCAGATGCAATCAAGCCGCATCCGCTGGTGCGGGTATTGGTGATTAAAAAATCAGATGCGCTGCAGGTTTATGAGCGCTACGCTGATAAGGGCGCTTGTGTGCTGATTCGCCCCGATGGTTACATCTGTGCAAGCTGGAAAATTGCCCGTCAAGTCAATCTGGATATGGCTTTGCGCAGTATGGGTATCACAATGGGAGCGCAAGATGCAAGCTAATGATTTAGATATCGCCTACACCGCTTTGGCAGAAGCGATTGGTCGCGTGGGTGAGAGCAATGCGCAGTTGATGCTAGCGACGCTTAGTCTCTCATTAATTGCAAAAATGGAGAGTGCTGACGAGGCACTTGCGCTTATCAAACAAGCAGAAAAATTAACAAAGGAAACAGCATGAGCACCAAAAAATTTGCATCCCACGCCGATCTAGAAGAAAAGAAAGTCACCTTCGAGCAGCTCTCTCCTCACACATGGGCGTACACCGCCGAGGGCGATCCGAATACGGGCATCGTGATTGGTGACGACGCGGTACTAGTCGCCGACACGCAGGCCACGCCAGCTATGGCAGCGGACGTCATTCGCCGTATCAGGCAAGTGACCGACAAGCCCATTAAATATGTGGTGCTCACGCACTATCACGCCGTGCGCGTGCTGGGTGCGTCGGCGTATGGTGCTGAGCAAATTCTGGCAAGCCAAGATACGCGCGATCTGATTGTGGAGCGCGGCGAGCAAGACAAAGCCAGCGAGATTGGGCGCTTCCCGCGCCTGTTCGCGGGTGTGGAGTCCGTGCCCGCTGGCATGACTTGGCCGACCATGACCTTTGTTGGC
>JANXRP010000037.1 GCA_025352965.1 Comamonadaceae bacterium | reverse complement strand
AGCGGCATAGAAGCGATTGCGCATCATCGTGTCGTAGGTGGTTTGTGACAAGCCGCTAGAGACTTTGAGATAGGTCAAATCCAGCACAATCCAAGCAGAAAAAATAACCACCAAGCCCCAAGTCACTGCACCGATGGGCAGAGCGGCTAACGCTTTGAGGGAAGTGAGGAGGGATTTCATGGTTATTAAATGGGATTGACTCGTTTATAGCCCATCACCGTGCATTTAACCCCCTATGTTTATAGGAGGAGCAAATAGTTCCATTTATCGCGCCCCGTCCCCCACTAGCGCATAAGGCGCCCAGTAAGTCGGATGTGCCGTCGCAGGATTGCTCATCACCGTCAGCATCGCTTGACGTAGACTCTCCGCTTTGGCTTCGGTAGCCTTGCTTTGATAGTTCTTAAACGTCTCGGTGGTGAGCGTCATCGCGCTTTCACTGTCTACCGCCCAGTGCGTTACCAAGAGGCTGCGGCTGCCCGCATAAAAGAAGCCCCTGGCGAGTCCAGAGAGCGCTTCCTCCGCTTTGCCGTCCGCTGCTGCGGTGTTGCAAGCCGATAGCACGACCCAATCAGCATTCAGTTTAAGCGTCAGCACATCTTCCAAGGTTAAGAGTGGCGCAAGCACATTTTGAACATCGTCTCTTGTGCCCGCCATAGCCAGTGCGGGCTGCGTGAGGTTGGGCAAATCACCCGCCATCAAGCCATGCGTGGCGAACGCCACCACGCGCTGCTTGGCTAGGTTGCCGTTTTTGTTTTGAGCCAGCACGCTCTCACGTGTCGCGGCGCTGCCTAAGATTAAATCGCGGTTGGCATCTGCGCCCAGTGTTTTAGCAATTGCCACTAACTCATCGCGTGTTTCTGGCAGGGCGGGAATGTCGGCGTACTTGATGGCGCTCTTAGCATCTTCTTTTTCTAAATCGACGGCAGTGGCGGTGCGGGTTAGATTAATTTTGCGTACTTCACCGCTGGATGATTTGGCGTTACTGGCTAGCGCCAGATTGAATAATGGATCGCCCCAAGCTAGCATGGGTTGCGATGCCGTTTGATGAGGCAGCGCCCGCATCGAGAGCCACGCCGCTACGCTAGGCACATGTGTAATCGCGGCTTGTTTGATGAGCCACGGCGCATCCTTCATTGCCACAGTTTTAGGTGCAGCAGCCGTTTCTAATACACTAAATGGAATTTGACCCAGCACGCCGCCAGCCGCAATGATGAAACTGCTTTTGCCCGCTAAGCCTTGCTGGATGGGCACTAGCAGCTGGGCATAGAGATCCTGCGCCGCCGCATGATCGAAGACGGGGCGGCGATTGGACTCTAAGCCCGCTACGTCGAGGCTAGCGCGCAAGCGTTTGACAAGCAAGGTTAGCTGTGCGTTTGTCACGTTTGCACGGTAGAAACTGCCGGCTCCGTTTGTGGCAATCGTCCATACATAGACCGCGTCATCAGTGGGTTGCAACACGATGAGCGCTTCATTGGTTTTGAGGCGTGCTTGAATGTCGGAGGTGGATGGCGGCAGGGGGCGCACCAATTTTTCGTAGTCAGGGAATTTGGTTTTAATTTGCGCTTGCAAATCTGTACGTGTTTTCTCAAGCAAGTTGATGCGCTCACGCATTTGCGCAGCAACGCTTGCAAGGGGGGAGGCTACCCCACCTGTCTCACCACCCAAGAAATTACGCAGACCTGTGATTTCGTTACGTGCATCTTGGTCGCGCCTTACCAAATCGGCCAAAGTTTCGTTAGTCGCGGCAGCGCGAACAGCCGCGTCACCTAGCGCCTCTTGCACCAAGCCACCACGCAACCAATCGGCAACGCCCAGAGCCGCCACAGCGTCAGCAACGCTAACTTGCGACGCAGCCTCCAAGTAAGTCGAAAAAATCAATTCACGCACTTCTTTGCGGATGCCGATGTTCTCAAGGTAGTCTACGTTTTCGCTCGCCATGTAATCACGCACTGAATTTTGTAAAAGCGGGTAAGCCTGAGCTTTCGATTCTGGGGTGCTGCTGCGCCACAGCGCCACACCGTATAAGCCGGAGGATTGAGCGGTAAAAAAGTGCTGTGCGCCTGAGGGATGCGGCCCGTAGAACTTGGCGTTATTGCTCGTCTCAGCTGCGAACAAGGGCAGGGACTCTGCTGTCATGCCATTGAATAAGTAGGTACGTGCGCGGTCAGTACGAAACAGGAAGCGGCGCTTCAGCACGGTGTCGCTGCCCGACAAGTGATCTAAGTTGTTGTATATCGTTAAAGCTTCGCCGTACCTCTTTTGTCCAAATAAAGAAATGGCTAAACGATTTTGTACGTTGGCCAGTCTTGGATCCGTCGCTTCAAAATTTAGGCTTTGATAGCCCGCAATCACTTGTCGCGTCAACTTTTCTTGTGCCGCAAATTCACGCTGATTAAAGCGTAGCCATGAGGCGTTATTGATTGCGTTAAGTTGGCTGTTTTTTGGTAAATCGACTTCGCGGTAGACGCGCAAATAGTCTTGTAAAGTCGTTTCAGCAAGCGACAACTTTTTGGCATTCATTTCCGCATTGAGCTTGCGCCCTAAGCTGTTAGTGAGAGAGGTGTAAGTGAAGACAGTGGCCAGATCTCGCTTTGCGTTTCCCAGCAATTTTGTGGCTGCTCGCGCATGCTGAACAGCCGATTCCGCGTATTTGATGGATGATTCAAATCTGCCCCTACGCTGCTCTAACTGCGAATGCGTGAAATTGATATTCGACAACGTTCTTTGTACCTCACGCTGCTGTCCTTCGCCTTTAGGGCGCATATTTTTGACTAAAGTCTCTATCTTCTCTATCGTTGCCTTGGCATCAGCATCTTTATTTTGGTTGTATTGATCTTTTGCTAGATTCGAGAGGTAAAACGCGCGTTGATAGTCGCTAGTTGCAGCCTTAATTGCCTCTTGTCGCCATAAATTGCCATCAACAATATCACCCTTGCTTAAATATAAATTGGTCAATTCATTACGATATTTCCCGCTGGGTAGCAAAGAAACCGCTTCTTTATAAACCGTCAAAAGCAAGTTTGGGTCGCCCAACTTTTGAGCTGCCGTCACCTTGTCTTCTATTTGCATTTCAATTTGAATCGTCGTGATGTCTTTGCGTGTTGGCTCAGCCAAGATGGCTCTCAGCTTGACCTCTTCTTCGCCGCTCAGCTTCTTAAAACTTTGCTCTATCTGCTCTCCCTCACTTTGCGCATCCGTTTGCGCCCGCGCCTCGGTC